>NZ_DBNGVP010000076.1:0-85898 GCF_057119385.1 Archangium sp.
TGGTGCTCAAGCTCAACGCCGGGCAGGACGCGGCGGCTCTGAAGGACCTGCGGGTGAGCCTCATCTCCTCGTCGGCCTCACCTGGATACATCGCCATGCAAGTGGAGCAGACCGCGTGGTCCAGGGCCCCCGACAGACAGTCCGTGGAGTCGCTGGTGTTCACCTTCGAAGGTGTGCGCGAGGCGGTGCGGCGCATGGCCCGCGCCGTCCCCGAGGACTATGACTCTCGCCCCCAGTCGCGCCTGCGGTTGGGCGTAGCGAGCGCCGCCGTGGTGTGCGCCCTGCTGCTGGCGCTGGTGTGTCTGGTCCCCGAGTCCCGACCTCCGAGCGACCCGGCGCCATCGACGAGCGCTCCGCCTGCACCCATGAGCTACGAGGAGCCCATGGCATCAGATGCGACCGTGGATGTCACGGTTCTTCTCGATGCGCCTGCCGTATTGGTTCAGACTGTTAGCTTGAGCCCCTCCGCCATCACCTATCCGATCCCCAAGAAGCCCTTCCGCAATCAGGCCAAGGTCCCCTGCCTGCCCAGGAAAGGCGAAGTGGAGATCAACGGCGGATGCTGGATCGAGTTGGCGAAACGCCCCCCCTGCTTCGAGGACCAGGCCGAGCACCAAGGCAAGTGCTACATGCCCGTCGCCGAGCGACCAAAGCCCGAGCCGAGTGCCATCCAACCGTGACATCAGGCTTCCCGCGTCGCATGAGCGCGGGGCTAACACGAACCGAGGGAGAGCCACACAGACGGGATAAGCCCGGCCTACTTCGGCGGCATGACGTCGGACACGTAGAGGTACGTCGGGCTCGGGTTGTTGCGACGCTCGACTCGGAACACGTCGGTGGCGAGTCTCCGGGCCTGTTCAGCCGTGGCCAGACCAAAGTCGAAGGTGCGTCGTGGATTGGAAACGAGGAACCCGACCCCCTCATCTAGCCTGATTCGCGCCTCTTGCCCATCCGCCCACCGAAGAAGCAGCGTGCGCGCGTGCGCGACCCCCTCCCTCGTGTCCACTTGCAATTGGAACGACCAGCCCTTGAGCAAGGCAGAAAGCACGGCATCACGCTCCGCCGTGCGCATCCAGTCGTGCTCCACCTGGCGTCCCGGCCTCAGGTTGGAAGACTCCTCGAGACGCGTGGTGCGCAAGAGCACCTGCGTGTTGGAAGTGATGACACCGGGCCGTTCAGCCAGGGCTTGCACCAGTTCCCGCACCAAGCGAACCGTGAGTGGGGAGCGGACGTACCGGTCTGTGTAGGAGACCTCCACGAGGGGCACCTTCTGCTCCAGGCGCGCCTTCAGGGTAGGCGCCTTCCGGCAGACCAAGTCCCAGAGACGCCGGCCGGCGGTGTGTATGGGGCCGTCCAACTCCCCACGGATGGGCAGTTCGTGCAGGCCTCCAGGCATGGCGGGGCGAAGACGTGCCTCGGAAACAATTGTCCCCTGAAGGCTGGGAAGCGACGCCTCCTCCGCAATGTGCACGCAGTGCTCGCCTCCCCCCCCCGTGCCCCAGCGCTCTCCGGGGGCCTGGGCACCACCCGAGGTCCATGCCCAGCGCCAGTGGCGTTTGTCTCCGCCCACCTCTGCGGCCAGCGCCAGCCCGTTCACGGAGGGCAATTGCTTCATGGTGCGAACCTCCACCCTCGCCACGGAAGCCAATCCCGCAAGAGGGCTGAGCACTGACTCACCCAATTGGGACAAGTGGGCCTCCGGCAGGAGGAGACGGATGACCCGCCCTGCCCCCGCCCACTGCAGGAGCCGCGACCGCAGAGGCCACATCACCACATCCCAATCCGCGGGAGTCCCCCCCAGGTAGAGCCGTAGTTCGGTCGCTTCCGCACGCTGCATTTCTCGCGCGAGGGCGTCCTCCAGCAGTTCGTACTCGAGCTGCGTCTTCGCACCAAACACATTCCAGGCGGATGGCAGCTCGAGTCCCTGGAGAAATGTCGGGTCGAGCAGGGACAGGGCCTTGTGCCGATCCAACCGCTCCACATCCCGCTGCGTGTCGTAGCTCAGCAAGCAGGCATGGCACGCGGCATCGCATTGACGAGGGCACTGCAGGATCTTCCGCGCCGCATTCAGAAGCGCCGGCAGGTGGACGCCAGCGTTCGTCGCGTACCCCGCTCCTCCCGAAGCAGTGTCGTACAGGATGATGGAGCGGGTGGGCTCCCCTCCGGCGGCGAGCGCGGGAACAGCAGCCCACCCGAGCTCGCGCTCATTGATGCCCAGCTTCTTCGCCAGGGCCTCGCGCAGGGCAACGGCCACGGACGCGGCCGTGATGTCGTCGATGAGCGGGAGAGCAGTCTGGGTGTCCGCGAGTTGCAACTCGAACACGTCGGTGCGCACGGTGGCACCCAGCCACTGGTGGCGCTTGACGCCGAATTCCCGGAGGTTGCCCTGGCACTGACCATCCTCCAACCGGGCCTTCCCGCCACGCAGCGGCGCGTGACCGCGAATCCCTGGAGGCAACTCCTCCCCATCGCTCTCCTCGGACTCGGTCCGGCCGCAGACCAGGCAGATAGCGAAGCCTTCCGCATGCGTACCACCGTTGCGGAAGAAGAGCTCTCCATCGTGTGCGGAGCGGAAGCGGCCCGCCTCGCTCCGGGGCAGGGCGAGCCAGGCCCCACCGCCGGTGGAAATCCAGGGGGGCCGGGGCGGCACGTATGTCTGGGCCGACAGGTCCGTATGCGTCTTGTAGGCCAGGGGGACGGCGAACCCCGCGGGCTCCAGGTAGGGAATGCGGCGCAGCAACTTCGCGTCAGCGCCGCACGCAGGACATGCCTCGACCTGGGCACTGCTGGAACCGGTGGCCCCACAATGACACCGCCAGGCCGTCCGGAAGGACTGCAGTTCGTTGAACTGCTGGTCCGAGGCCGGGATGTGCCAGTTCAGCGTCACGCCCCCTGAACGGTAGACAAGGCCGTCCACCACCACGTCCGTCCCCGGCGCGTACTCACGCAGCGCCATGGGCAGGTCTCGGGAGGGATATCCGCGACGACGTGTAAGCGGCTGGGCATTTTCCACGCCCGCCCCGTCCGCCTTCTTCTGCTTCCGGGCCTTCTCCTCGCGCTCGAGTTGCTCGCGCGTGGTGTTGACGAACGAAACCACCCCGGTGGGAAATCCGTAACCGGGCAGGAAGCCGAGCGAGGACAGCTCCCCCAACAGGTACTCCCCCTCGACACGGCCCAATTGTCGGGTGAGGGCGAGTTGGGGCGCCGATGCGGCCTGGCCGTCCTCCTTCACCGGACCGCCTGCAAGTTGGAGCTGCTCGGTGAGCGCTTCCCATTCGGAGCGCCAGCGATTGCGCGCGCGCTCCATCTGGTCCGCAGTGCCCGCGAGCAACCGCGGCTCGGGAATGCCTTCCAGGAAGGAGCCAGTGACGACACTTCGGATGCCACTGGTCAGCCACGGATCCGCCAGGGCGCCATCGTTCTGGCGCAGCCAAGCCTCGAAGTGCTCGGCGGGGCTGGAGCCCCCTGGCACCGGGCGGAAGAAGGTTCCCGCCCGAAGCGCCAGGCCGTTGGCCCCCTGGAGCGCAATGAAGCGAGTGAGCGCGAGCGCGTTGATGTGCCGCTGGACGATGGGCTCGCTCTGCAGCGAGACGCGGGGGACGAAGATGGGCGTGACGAAGGGCCACATCGGGTTGCGGAAGACTGCCTCACCGTGTGGGACGGCCTTGCACAGGGTGAGCGTCACGGCTGCGGTTTCCTTGCGCCGGCCCGCGCGGCCCGCGCGCTGCAGGAAGTTGGCGGGCCCGGGGGGAGCGTTGTTCATGGCCACCGCGGACAGGCCGCCGATATCCACCCCCATCTCCATGGTGGTGGAGCAACTCAGGACGTTGATGTCCCCCTGCTTGAAGCGGTCCTCCAGCTCGCGCAACCGCTTACCGCTCTGCTGAGCAGAGTGCTCCGCCGTCTCGAAGTACTCCGCCGAGGCCGCCAACCGGTCGCTGAACTCCGTCCACACGCCCCGCGCTCGAAGCGCCCGGACGCGCTCGTCCCCCTCCAGCCACGCCCGGCGCTCATGCATGGGGATGACCCGATCCGCCGCATCCCTCCCGTTGGGATAAGCGAGCTGCGGCATGAGGATGCGCTCGCACTTCATCTCCTCGGAACGCAACTCTGGAGTGAGGTAGGGCGTGAGGCCATAGAAGGCGGTGTCCAGCACCCGCCGGGTCACCGGACACAGCCACGCCTCGTTCACCGTCGCCAGTTCGGCATGCCGGGCGAGGTTCATCTTGCGGCCGTCCGCGAACTGCTCCAGGAGACCCAGGCGCAGAAGCGTCTGCCAGGCCTCGAGCAACAACTCGTTGATGAAGGCGCGATCCTCATCGGAGTCACGACTCAAGCCGAGCGCATTGGCGAGCAGGAGCGGTAGGCGGGCCCGGGTGTTCTTGGACGCGAGCGGCCAGAGGAAGAAGCGCTCCATCACGGGAGGCCGGGTAGCGTTCGGCCCGAGGAGGAACTTGGGCTTGATGGCCACGCCCATCCAACGGAGGAACTCGTCATCGAGGGTCACCGCCGTCCGGCCGCGGACGATGAAGTCGATGGCCACCTTGAGGAAGTTACGCCACTCCTGGATGGGGAGACTGCGCGCGCGCCAAGCAGCGGGGGCATCACGCGCATCCAGCCGATCCACCGCCGGATAGCGGATGGCCACCAACCCGAGCGTCTCCAGCGAGCTCTGCCGCTTGGGGCGGCGGATGAGCTCGCGGAAGAGCGAGAACCGGGCGAAGTCCTTCGGCTGCATCTCCTCACCCGCGCGCCGCTGCCACGCCGCATACATCCAGTCCTTCACGGCCGTATCCTGGAGCAGCACCTGGACCGCCTCATCCCAGGAGAGCCGGCCCTCCGCAGGAGCGGACAAGCGGTCCAGCTCAAGCTTCTTCTGGTCCAGCATGCCCGCGATGATGGGGTTGGTCGCCGCCAGCGGCTCGAGCGTGGAGACTTCCTTGCGGAGCAGCTCCACGGACGGGCCAGAGCCGGACCGGGCAGCGGCGCGATCCGCTTGGAGCTTGTGGTAGAGCAGTGTCCGGATGCGATTGCGCTCCGCCTCCAACTGCGTTCCGAGCGCAAACTGCGCGCTTCCCTGGCGGCTGTCCGTGAAGGTGATGAGGCGCCGCCCCTCGAAGGGATGCAGGCGCTTCGTGTCGTGGAATACGGGAACGTGTTCGAGCAGCGTCGGAATGGCCACCCCCAGGAAGAAGGGGCCGCCCGCTCGCAGCGCCCGGAAGAGCTGACCCGGTTCCTGCTCGCGCTCGAGACAACGGCCGCAACGCAAGGCGCCGTCAGGAAGCAGGTAGCGAACGACAGCACCCGCAGACGGATCCACCAATGCGCCCGTTGCTGGCTCCAGGTGGCCGGTCCTCAGCTCGCACAGCTCCGCGCGCCCGTAACGGCCGAGGAGCCGGAGGCCGACCGTCGATGCCGCAGACGGGCCCTCCTCCTCGTCGTCATTCTCGAGTTCGCTCTCCACGCTCTCGTCCAGGGCGGCGTCCTCCTGCGACAGCTCGTGCTGGATGAAACGCCGCTGGACATCCTCCCGAGAGCCTACCTCGCGCGCCAGGAGGTACTCCGCGCCACAACCGCCGCAGAGCACCATCTGGAAGACCTTCGCCCCGCACTCACAGTGCTCCCGGCGCTCGAAGTAGATGCGGCCAAATGGCCAGTCCGGGCTGGTAAGCGGACCCTCCCGCTTCGAGCAATCCGACCGGAAGCACGCCCACACCCCACGCTGGGTGCGGTGGAAGAAGTGTGCGCGCAGCGGAAGAAAGGGATTGTCCTCCAGCACCGCCGAGCGCGCCACGTCCAACAGGCGCAACGTCTCCTGCCTGTCCGTCTCGGTCACGTGCTCGACGGGCCGGCCACGCAGCTCAGCAGCCAACTCGGAGAGAGGACGAGCCTGCCCCTTGGCGAGCAGTGCGCGGATGCCGCGAGCCCTCGGAGAGCGGACCAGGGTGCGGAAGCGCTCCGCGGGCTCCTGCGCTCGGAGCGACTCCAGAGCCGGAAGTTCCTCCGACCGCGCGGCATCCGCTTCGGGCAGCGGAGGAACGAAGCGTTTGCCCTCCACGACGTGGACCAACTCCTCGCGAGTGCCCGCAATATCCGCGAGGAAGCGGCGAAGATCCCGGCGCGCGGTATCGCCGTCCGTCCCGCTCAGCGTCGCCGAGGTGGCCACGAAGCGCACGTCCCGAGGCCGGACGCCGAACGCATGCAGGACACGCCGCAAGAGCAGCGCGACCTCCGCAGCCTGCGAACCAATGTAAGTGTGGGCCTCGTCCAGCACCACCCAACGCAGCATCCCCTGGGACTGCTCGAGGATCGGCTGGTCCTCGTGCCGCACCAGCATGTACTCCAGCATGGTGGCATTGGTGACCAGGAGTGGCGGAGGTTCCTTGCGCAAGACGCGGCGACTCAGCACCTCCTCGGGCTTTGATTGCTCGAGCAGGGATTGGGCGTCGTTCGGAGTCTCGCCGTTGTAGAGACAGAAGCGCACCTTGCCCTTGAGTGGCCGCGTCCACCCGGACAGGCGCTCGCGCTGGCTGTTGATGAGCGCGTTGAGCGGGTAAAGGAAGAGAGCGCGCACTCCGGTGAGGCGTCCAGCGGTGCGCGCCTCTCTCAGCAACGAGCTCAGGATGGGAACCAGGAAGCATTCCGTCTTTCCAGAGCCCGTTCCACTCGACACCACGGCGGACTGGACCTGCTCCGCCAGGAGGATCCGCCAAGCCTCCTCCTGGTGCGAGAACGGGTGGCGGTCGCGAGGGAAGCAGACGTCCGGGTTCTCCGCCTCGGCCATGGCCTCCACCAGGGAGGGAGCCAGCAGACTGCCAGAGAGCGTCTGCATGACATGCGGGGAGGTGCGCCACCCGAAGGTAGCCTCCAGCACCGGCTCGGACAGGAAGCCGCCAGCCGTCCCGACCGGGACGTCCAACCGGCGGAAGAGCTCCCGCCGCAGTGGGTCCGAAATGGGCCCCAGCTTGCTGACCACCGCGCGCGCAGCACGGTGCCCGAGTTCCTCCGCCAGCGTGGTGAACAGTTGCGTACCGAGGACCTCGCTCATCACTTCTCCTCGTTGAGGCAGATGGAAGCCACGTAACCGAAAGCGAAAGAGAACCAGCTGGGGTGCAGCTCGCGCAGGGTGCGCAGGGCGAACTGCGTCTCTGCGGGTAGCCTCTGGTCGTAGACCACTGACAGCGCTGCGAGCACGGGGGCATTCAGTAGGGGAAGGGACTCGGCAATGCCCTGCAATGGAGCAAAGATGTACCGCTGCGCGCTAGCGGAGAAACGTCGCAAAGGCGCCTCGAAGGACGATCCGTAGTTCGACACGGACGGCCAGGGGACGTCCGCGTGCACGCGGCGCAGTTGCCGCAACTCATCATCGAGCGCCAACCGGAGGGGCTCGGCCACCGCAGGTGCCGGACCAGGACGCTTCCGCACCAAGGACGGGTCGCGGCCAACAATCCGGCGGCCCTCCCGCGCGGGAGGCATCAACTGCTTCCCCACCCACTGGAGGACCGCCTCCAGCCCGGCGAAGCGGCTCTGTGCCCCCCTGCATACGTCCTCATACCGCTCGCGGAGCATCAGTTCGAGGCTGGCGCGGAGTTCCGGGGTGAAGGCCGACGCCGAACCGAGCCAAGCCCTCGCCGCTTCCAGCCACGCCCGCGCGGGGACGAGCGGCCATTGAAAGGGAAGCTCCTCGAGCCCCACCCAGACGCGGCCGCGGTCCGGCTCCGAAAGGTGGAACAGGGCGAGCGTGGCTGTCCGAGGATGGTCTACCAGTTGCCGGACGGCGTCGAACGTCTCGGGGGGCAGTTGCCCCACACTGCGCAGATACGTGAGGAGCGTAGGCCAGTCGGGATGGTTCGCGTCGCCGCCAAGCGCCTCAAGGGCGGCGTCCAGTTCCGTCTTGCGCCGCTGGGGATGGGAGACACAAACCGCGCGCTGGAGGGGACCGAGTACGGGCGCCCCGCTCTCCTCCCCTCCGGAACGAACGCTCCAGAGCAGTGGGCGTGCGCGGTACCACCCCCCTTCCCGGCCCGTGACAAGCCAGGGGCCTGGAGCCAGGTCCGCGGGCACGCGCCACGTTCGGGGGCCCACTCGCTCCAGCGCGCGCTCAGGTGCCGCGGGATGGATGAGCGGACGGAACTCCACCGAGAGTGCCTCCGGCGCGGCCGCCCCCGCCAAGTCGTCATCCGCCAGCCGCACCACGGACGCCTCCCGGTCCGGAGTCAGCCGCAGGTCATAGCGGCCCACGCGGAGCACCGCGGGGCGCATATCGCTCGCCCCACGGACCCGGAGCCGCAGCTCGTAGAACGCGTCCAGGCCACCGAAGCTCGCGAGCCTCTTCGCCAGCGCGGACTCGAGTTCCCCGAGGTTCAGCTCGAGGGTTCCCGGGGAGATGCTGCGGAGGGGCACCTTGAGGCGAAAGAACGGATCCAGGTGATGGGCCGTCCCGCCTGGAGCCGCATCCAACTCTGCCGAGGCCTGGAGTTGTGAGGTCCTGACCAGCGCACGAACGCGCCCAAGCCGCTCCAGCGGCACGAGGGTCCCATCCTGGAGGGGGCGCGCCGAGGTGTCGGTGAAGCCAACCAACTGCCGTGGAAAAGGCACTTGAAGCGAGCAGGACTGCCCTCCGGGCCAACTCACATCGAGCAGCACATGGTCCGGTGCTTCGCCGTCGCAGCGAAGCAGGACCTCGCTCCCCGTCCCGAGTGTCTGGACGTCCGCGTGAACATGAGGGACGGGTGGCACCTTCACGGCGGCCATTCCGAGCCCACCGATGCGGAGGCGACCCTGACGGGCCCCCTCGGGATGCGATTGCAGCGAGGCCCCGGAAGGCAGGACGAGCGCCCGGGTCTGGAAACGCAGTGCTCCCCCGGAGACATAGCGAAGATGCACGTCGCCCAAACAGGCTCCGTCTACACGCTGCCACGTCTTCGTTCTCGCCGAGCGGTACTCAAGCTCTCCCTTGTCGCGGCGCTGCTCGACTCCCGTGGAGAAGCTCACCCGGAGAGCGGGGACGCCGAGGAACCCGTCCACTCCCGGGAGCAACTCCACAGGCTCCGTCTCCAGGCGGCAGTGCTGCGCCTCGTCCGTGGCGGCGCCTGTGCTCACCTGGCAGGTGCCGACATCCGCGAGCACCACCTCCACGCCTCCATGCACCCGGAAGACCTCACGCTCCAGCACGAGCGGACCGAGGCGCTCCCAATGAGCCCCAGGCCCCCGCATCGTCAGGATTGCGCCCTTGGGAACAGCGACCAGGAGTTCGGGGACACGAAACCGCCCGGAGCCCGTACCCGCCAGACGCCAGGACCCCTCTGCTCTGGCCTGAAGGTCAGGGACGAAGAGCCAGGGCAGCTCGCCGAGCTCCTCGCCCCGAGGCAGGACGTGCCGTCCCAGTTCCTGACCCGAGGACCACGCGGACAACAAAACCGGCCCGATCCACGTATCCCCCGACAGTTGCACGGAAGTGCCGTGGGACGTCTCCACCAGGTACTCGACATCCGAGAGCTGGGTCAACATGGCTAGCGGCAGCCTCGTGCCGTCGCGTGCGAGGGCGATGAGCTGCAGGCGTGCGGGAAGCTCCGCCTGCTTGAGGATATGGGCGAGCCCGGAGAGAGAGAGCCGGCGCGGCAGGGAGACGGCCCGTTCGAGGACGTAGCCCTGCTGCCACGGAAGCAGCCGTGTGGTGACCTTCAGCTCACCCTGACCGGCAACGGGCTCGTGGGCAGCCTGGATCAGACCGCGCAGCAGCATCTCCGCGGTCTTGTGATGCAGATCCAGGGGCAAACGCTCCCTCCAGTCCGGCACTCGAGCGTCAAGGGCTTGGTAGGGGTCCTCCTCGCCCCGGACCTGTCGCTGGAGAAGCACCACCCCGGCGGCAAGCTCGGCGCTGAGCGTGAGCACCGTGTCGTTCTGGAGGGACGTGGGCAGGACATGGCGGGAGCGCTGTGCCAACTCCAGCGCGGGCAGGTTCGGCTCGGGGAAATCTCGCACCTCCTGGATGAGACGAAGAAGGAAGCGCCCCACATGAGTGTCCGGCCGTTCCACGAGCCGGAGCGGCATGCCGCCCTCGAGCGCGAGTGACAGGAGGTACTCCTGACGTCCGCCGCGCTCACGGACGCGCCGATTCCAGAAGCGGAGCCCCCGTTCGGTCAGCTGGGCAAGCTGGGCGTGAGGCACCTCCCCCCCCACTCCCATGGCATCAAGGAGTCCCCTCCAGGTCCAACCCCCTTCGCGGTAGTCACGGCGCCACCACTCCGCGGCACAAAGGCAGAACAGGGCCGCTGTCGCACTGTCCGCGGCGCCATCCAGCCGTCCCCGAAGCCGTTCGCGCAGCAATTGCCGGAGTGCCTCAAACTCGGAGTTCTCGCAGCGATAGCGGAAGAGCAGCCGGCCATCCGGCAACCGCTGTGAAGCCACCCGGCGCCGCTCCAGGAAAGACTTGAGCCAGACGTCGAGGGCAATGGACATGCTGCCTGCTCCGGGCAAGTGAGGACATTTCAGGCGATCATCGGAAAAGAACTCCGTCCGATGAGGGGGCGAGCCCACGAGCGACGCTACCTACGCACCCCGTAGCAGCTCGACTCATGTCACCCAATCTAACATCGGCGACGATCCGGGCCATACCACCCAGGGAGTACGCGGGAAGCGCCCACATCACGGATAGAACCGTGGTCACCCACGAAACAACCGGGGCCGCTGGGAGGAACGCGGCCCCGGTGGGGTACGGCAATGCTGACAGAACTGCCTAGAAGATCTCCTCGAGCCACTCGCGCATGCGGCCCTTGACCTTCTTGTAGACGTTCTCCTCGCGGATCCGGAACATCCGCCGGTCCAGGTGCTTCGCCCCGTACACCACCAGGCCCACGCCCGTCGCGTACATGGGGCTCTTCACCACGTCCACCAGTCCGCCAATCCCGCGCGGCATGCCCCGGCGCACCGGCAGGCCAATCACTTCCTCGGCCAGCTCCGGCATCCCCGCCAGCAGCGTCGAGCCACCCGTGATCACCACGCCCGACGCCAACAGGTCCTCATAACCGCACTTCTGGATCTCCCGGTGCACCAACTGGAAGATCTCCTCCACCCGCGGCTCCAGAATCTCACACAGGATCTGCCGCCCCAGCACCCGCGGCTGCCGGCCGCCCACGCTCGGCACCTCGATGGTCTCGTCCTTGTTCACCATCGACGCCAGCGCGCACCCGAACTTCTGCTTGATCCGCTCGGCCTCGTGCGCCGGGGTGCGCAGGCCAATCGCGATATCGCTCGTCAGGTTGTTGCCGCCCAGCGCGATCACCGCCGTGTGCACGATCGACCCGCCCGAGAAGATGGCGATGTCCGTCGTCCCCCCGCCGATGTCCACCAGGCACACGCCCAGCTCCTTCTCGTCCTCGCCCAGCACCGCCTCGGCCGACGCCAGGGGCTGCAGCACGATGTCCGCCACGTTCAGGCCCGTGCGGTTCGCGCACTTCACGATGTTCTGCGCGCTCGACACCGCTCCCGTGACGATGTGCACCTTCGCCTCCAGGCGCACGCCCGCCATGCCCAGCGGCTCCTTGATGCCGCCCTGGTCATCGATGATGAACTCCTGCGGCAGGACGTGGATGACCTCCCGGTCCAGCGGAATCGCCACCGCCTTCGCGGCGTCGATGACGCGGGCAATGTCCGGCTCGCGGACCTCCTTGTCCTTCACCGCCACAATCCCCTGCGAGTTGAAGCCCTTGATGTGGCCACCGGCGATGCCGGTGTACACGTGGGAGATCTCCGCCCCGGCCATCAGCTCGGCCTCCTCCACCGCGCGGCGGATGGAGGACACGGTCGCCTCGATGTTGACCACCACGCCCTTGCGGAGGCCCTTCGACGGGTGCGTGCCGATGCCGATGATGTCGATCCCGTTGTCGGTCAGCTCGCCGACGATGGCGCAGATCTTCGTCGTGCCGATGTCGAGGCCGACGATGATCTCCCCGGACTTCTGCTTCGCCATGACAACCCTCCCAGGCCCCCCACTCTCGTGAAAGGGGCTCGTTCCCTACTGCGAGGCCCCGCTCCTCTCGGACGCGGGGCTCGAAAGCTTCACCGCCACCCAGCCGGGCCGCGCCCGGTTCTCCAGGTGGATGATCTCCGCGGACAGGCCGCGGGCACGCAGCTCCTCGCGCACGCGCGAGAGCCTCTGAAGTTTGGCGTCCGTGTCCCCCTCCCCCAACCGCGCCTCCGTCCCGTCCGCCAGCACCAGCACCAGCCCCTCCGCCCCCACCCGCACCTCGCTCAGCCGCTCGCGCTTGACGGGCTCGGTGGCCGCGTAGGCCCTCGCCACCTCCAGCGCCTGGCGGAAGCGCTCGCGCGTCTTCCCCTCGTCCGCCAGGTACCCCTCCCGGTCCATGCCGGAGATGAGCGGCAGATCCAGCTTGTCGCCGGGCTGCAGCCGCTTGAAGGGCTCGCCGTCCTCGTCCACCAGGTACAGGTCCCCCAGCACCGCCAGCGCGGCCGGCACGTGCTCGGACACCTCCACGGACACGCTCGAGGGGAAGTGGCGCCGCACCTCCACCGTCCGCACCCAGGGGTGGGCGGCCATGGTGCGCTCCAGCATCTCCACGTCCAGCGCCCACAGGTTCTGCCCCACCGTCAGCCCGGACAGCTTGAGCAGCTCGCCCGGCGCGGCCCGCTCCAGCCCGCTGAAGATGGTCTCCTTCAAGAGGAACGTGGGCGAGGTGAGCGCCCAGCGGCGCAGCTCGATGCCGCCCCACACCAAGGCGCATGTCAGACCGGTCAGTAGAATCGCCTTGAGCACGCCGGGTCCGTGCGAGCGCACGGCTCCCTTCACCGCCTCCTTCGTCTGGGCGGCATCCTGGCGACGACGATTCTTGGACTTACCGAAAGCCATGGTGTGCGTCGGCGCATGCTGCGCCGGGTTGGATCTCCACGCCAGTTTTTCGCTACAGCCACGTCGCTGTAGCGCCCGGGAGCCCTGAAGGGGCCCCGTACGTCCACTTCCACTCTGGGGAGGGGGGCCCTCTCAGGCCTTGAGGCAAGCGCCTTGCAGGAGGCGCTCGCACAGGCCCGGGAAGTCGATGCCCCGGCCCGCGGCGATCTTCGGCAGCAGGCTGGACTCGGTCATTCCGGGCAGCGTGTTGATCTCCAGCAGGAAGACCTCACCGGACGGCGTCAGGATGACGTCCGAGCGGGAGCCTCCACTGCACTCGAGCGCGCGATGGGCGGCAAGGCAGACCTGGTTCACGCGCTCATACTGATCCGGCGGGAGGGGGGCGGGGAAGAGGTACTGTGTCGTTCCGCCGGACTGGTACTTGGCCTGGTAGTCGTAGAACTCCCGGGCGGCCACCACCTCGATGACGCCGAGGGCCTCGTTGTCCAGGACGCCGCCCTGCACCTCGCGGCCCTTGATGTACTGCTCCACGAGGATGGAGCCGGCCAGCTTGGAGGCGTCCTCGACGGCGGCGAGGTACTCGTCACGGCTCTTGCAGATGTGGACGCCCACGCTGCTGCCCTCGCGGGAGGGCTTGACGACGACGGGGAGGCCGAAGGGGAGCGAGTCCACGGCGGCGCGGGCCTCGTCGCCGGAGCGGAAGGCGCGGTACGGGGGGGTGGGGATGCCGTGGGCGATGAAGACCTGCTTGGCGAAGACCTTGTCCATGCCCAGGGACGAGGCCATGACGCCGCTGCCCGTGTAGGGGATGAACATGCACTCGAGCAGGCCCTGGACGCAGCCGTCCTCGCCGTAGCGGCCGTGGAGGGCGATGAAGGCGACCTCGACCTTCTCGGCGGCGAGGCGCGCGGGCAGGTCCTTGCCCACGTCGATCTCCACCACGTCGTAGCCCAGGCCGCGCAGGGCCTTGGAGACGGCGGCGCCGGTGCGCAGGGACACCTCGCGCTCGGAGGAGAGGCCCCCGAACAACACACCCACCCGCTTCCGCTTCAGCTCGTCCTTGGAGAAGCCGCTCATGGCTGGAAGACCCCTACACGCTTGACTTCGGGTTGGAGCTCGACACCCCGCTCCTCGCGCACGCGAGTCTGCATCAGGGTGAGGAGCGAGAGCACGTCGTGGGCGGTGGCCCCGCCCAGGTTGACGATCCAGTTGGCGTGCAGGGTGGACACCTGCGCGCGGCCGATGATGTGGCCCTTGAGGTTCACCGACTCGATGAGGCGCCCGGCGAAGTCGCCCGGCGGATTGGCGAAGACGCTGCCGAAGTTGGGCTGGCTCAGCGGCTGGCTCCGCTTGCGGTAGGCGAGGTCCTCGTCCATGGCCTTCTTGGAGGCCTCGAGGTCGCCTTTCGGGAGCAGGAAGCGGATGCGCGTCACCACGCCGCCCCTGGGCAGCTCCGTGTGGCGGTAGCCGTGGGGAATCTGGGACTTGGGAATCCACCCCACCCCGTCCGCGGTGGCGACCTCCACCGCCTCCACCACGCGGTAGCACTCGCCATTCTTGGTGCCCGCGTTCATGGTGACGGCGCCGCCCAGGGTGCCGGGGATGCCCGCGAGGAACTCCGCCCCCACCAGGCCGTTGGCCCGCATCTGGTTGCAGAGCCGGACGATGGCCGCGCCCGCGCCGAGGGTGAGTCTCCCCTCCTCCGCGCCCACGTCGGCCAGCTCGGGGAACAGATCGCCCGGGAGCTTCACGGTGACGCCGGGGATGCCGCCATCGCCCACGAGGGTGTTGGCACCGCCGCCGAGCACGGTGAGGGGCACGCCCTCCTCGCGCAGGAAGCGCAGCAGGGCCACCAGGGCGTCCGGAGAGCGCGGGCGGACGAGCGCCTCGGCCGGGCCGCCCACGCGCACGCTGGTGAGGGGCGCGAGCGGCGCACCCGCCGTCACGTCAACGCCGGACAGGCGCCCCAGCCGCTCGGGCAAGGACGATGAGGAGAATCCCGCCGCCATGCCCTAGTCGCCCTTCGCCGTGCCGTGTTGCTTGAGGAGCTCGACGAGCTCGGGGCCCACCTGGGTGATGTCGCCCGCGCCCAGGGTGAGGACGATGTCGCCCTCGCGCAGCCGGGGCAGCAGCGTCTTGGCCAGGTCGGTGCGCTTCTCCACGAAGGTGACGTCGCGGTGGCCGTGGGCGCGGACGGCGTCGGCCAGGGCGTCGCCGGTGGCGCCGGGGATGCGATCCTCGCCCGCGGCGTAGACGCTGGTGACGAAGACGACGTCCGCGTCGTTGAAGGAGGTGGCGAACTCGTTCAGCAAGTCATGCGTGCGCGTGTAGCGGTGGGGCTGGAAGGCCACCACGGTGCGCCGGCCGAAGGCGCGCCGGGCGCCCGCGAGCGTGGCCTGCACCTCGGTGGGGTGGTGCCCGTAGTCGTCCACCACGGTGACGCCGGCCACCTCGCCGCGCACGGTGAAGCGCCGCTGCACGCCGCCGAACTCGGACAGGGCGCTGCGCACCACGTCCAGGGGAATGTCCATCTCCTCGGCCACGGCGATGACGGCCAGGGCGTTGAGGGCGTTGTGCGCGCCCACCATGCGCACGCGGAACTCACCGAGCGGCTCGTCGCGCCGGAAGGCCTCGAAGCGGGTGGTGAAGCCCTCCAGCCGGATGCCCTCCAGCCGGTAGTCCGCCATGTGCGAGCTGCCGTAGGTGACGAAGCGCTTCTCCAGGCGCGGCAGCAGGGACTGGACGTTGGGGTTGTCCAGGCACAGCACGTTGAGGCCGTAGAAGGGCACGCGGTTGCAGAAGGCCGTGAAGGCGTCCTTCAGCTTGTCCAGCGTGCCGTAGTGGTCCATGTGCTCCGGGTCGATGTTGGTGACCACGGTGATGGACGGGTGCAGGTGCAGGAAGCTGCCGTCGCTCTCGTCGGCCTCCACCACCATCAGCTCGCTCTGGCCCAGGCGGGCGTTGGAGTCGAGCACGTTCACCTTGCCGCCCACCACGGCCGTGGGATCCAGGCCCGCGGCGGACAGGACGGTGGCGACCATGGAGGTGGTTGTGGTTTTGCCATGGCTGCCGGCGACGGCGACGGCGTACTTGAGCCGCATCAGCTCGGCGAGCATCTCCGCGCGGGGGATGACGGGAATCTTCCGCTGGCGCGCGGTGACGACCTCGGGGTTGTCCTTGCGCACCGCCGAGGAGATGACGACGACGTCCGCGTGGACGAGGTTCTCCGCGCGGTGGCCCTCGAAGATGGTGGCGCCCATGCCCTGCAGGCGGCGGGTGATGTCACTGGCCTTGAGGTCCGAGCCGGACACCTTGTAGCCCTGGTTGAGCAGCACCTCGGCGATGCCGCTCATGCCGATGCCGCCGATGCCCACGAAGTGCACGTACGCGGCGTGGCGCGTCTTGAAGAGGCTCGCGGGCCTGGCGGGGCGGGTGTTCGTCACGGATGTCATCTCCTCAGACCTGCTTCTCGTTGCCGCCCGGCTGCGTCTCGCCACCGCCGGGAGGCTTCTCGCCGCCGTTGGACTTCTTGGGCTTCTTCGGGTTGGGGTCCTCGCCGCGGGCCTCGGCCCGGCCGTAGGGCCCATACGTCTTCACCATCAGGTCCACGAGCACGTCCGCCAGCTCCTTGGCGGCCTCGGGGCGCCCCAGCAGGCCCGCCTTCTTCTCCATCTGGCGGCGCGCCTCGGGGTTGTCCTTGAGGCGGCGGATCTCCGTGGCCAGCTGCTGCCCGGTCAGCTCCGACTCGCGGAACATGAGGGCCGCGCCCGCCTTCACCAGCGCATGGGCATTCACCTCCTGGTGATTGTCCGTGGCGAAGGGGAACGGGATGAGGATGCTGGCCTTCTTGGCCACCGTCAGCTCGGACAGCGTGGTGGCGCCCGCCCGGCAGACGACGAGCTCCGCCTTGGCGTAGGCGCTGGACATGTCCTCGATGTACTCCACCACCTGGGCCTGGCCGTCGAAGCCCTTGTCCGCGTAGCCCTTGCGCACCGTCTCCAGGTCGTTCTTGCCCGTCTGGTGGATGATGTGGAGCTGGTCCTTGATGTCCTGGAGGTGGTCCAGCGCGTCGATCATCCGCTGGTTGATGCCGCGGGCGCCGAGGCTGCCGCCGAAGACGAGCAGGGCGAACTTCTCGTGCGCCACGCGCGAGCGCAGGAAGTTCTCCATCAGCTTGCGGCGGATGGGGTTGCCCACGAGCTGCACCTTGCGCGAGGGGAAGAAGCGGGCGGCGTCCTCGAAGGCGGTGAAGACGACGCGCACGAACTTCCCGAGCACCTTGTTGGTGAGCCCCGGCAGGGCGTTCTGCTCCTGCACGGCGGTGGGGATGCCCATCAGCGCCGCGGCGAGCACCACCGGGCCGCTGGCGTAGCCGCCCACGCCCACCACCACGTCCGGCTTCTGGCGCTGGAGGATGCGGATGGACTCGATGAAGGCCATGGGCAGCGCGAGCAGGCCCTTGATGAGGCCCACCAGGCCCTTGCCCTTGAGGCCCTGCGCCCGGATGGTCTCCAGCGGGTAGCCCTCACGGGGAACCACGCGGGCCTCGAGGCCCCGCTCGGTGCCCACGAAGACCACCTTGTTGGCGTGATGGCGCGTGACCACCTCTTCGGCCAGGGCAATGCCCGGGTAGAGATGACCGCCCGTACCGCCTCCCGCGATGAGCACCTTCACGCCGCCACCTCCCTCATGTCACCGCCGGAGCGCAGGGTCCGGTTGCCAGCACCTTCCGCGCTGGCACTGAGCGAGAGCAATACACCGGCCGCCCCCATGAGCACCACCAGCGAGGTGCCTCCGTAGGACACGAAGGGAAGCGTCAGTCCTTTAGTGGGCAACAGCCCCATGGCCACGCACATATTGACCGTGGCCTGGAAGGCGATGATGGAGGTGAGGCCCAGGCCCAGGTACGTGCCGAACGCCTCCGGCGCCGCGAGGCTCGCGCGGATGCCGCGCCAGATGACGATGCCGTAGAGCGACACCAGCAGCACCACTCCGACGAGCCCCAGCTCCTCGCCGATGATGGCGAAGATGAAGTCCGTATGGGCCTCGGGGAGGAAGAAGAGCTTCTGCCGGCCATCTCCCAGCCCCAGGCCGGTGAGGCCGCCCGAGCCGATGGACATGAGGGACTCGGCCACCTGGTAGCCGATGTCGTGGCGGTGGGCCCAGGGGTCCAGGAAGGCCAACACGCGCTTCATGCGGTAGGGGCTGGTGGCCACGGCCGCGTACGCCAGGGGCAGCGCCAGCAGCACCGAGCCCACCAGGTAGCTCAGCTTCGTGCCCGCGGCGAACAGGAGCGCGAAGAGCAGGAACACCAGGAGCACCGAGCTGCCGAAGTCCGGTTGCAACATGCACAGGCCCACCAGCAGGCCGCACAGCATCAGGTGCGGGAGGAAGCCCACGGAGAAGCTCGCCACCTTCTCGCGCTTCTTGGCCAGCGAGTAGGAGAGGTAGACGACCCAGGCGAACTTGGCCACCTCGGCGGGCTGCAGGCCGAAGCCCGGGAAGCGGATCCACCGCCGCGCGCCGCCCGCCGTGGTGCCGACGCCCGGGATGAGCACCAGCACCAACAGCACCAGCGTCACCAGCAGCAGCGGGTACGCGAGCCGCGCCAGCCGGCGCCAGCCCAGCTTCATCCCCACCGCCATCGCCACCACGCCCATGCCGGCCGCCATCAGCTGCCGGTTGAGGAAGTAGAGGCTGTCACCCAGCTTGTCCTGGGCCATGACGGCGCTCGCCGAGTACACCATCACCAGGCCGAGCGAGACGAGCGACAACACGGCGCACAGGAGCAGCGGGTCGAACCGCACCGGGGCGGAGGACGGAGCGGCGATGGCCTTCATGGGCTCAGAGCTCCCTCACGAGGCGTTTGAACGTGTCGCCCCGGTGCTCGAAGTTCTGGAATTGATCGTAGGAAGCGCATGCGGGCGACAAAAGTACAGTGTCGCCGGATCCTGCCAGGGCCTTGGCCCGCCGTACAGCTTCCGCGAGCGTTTCGCAGGCGTATACGGGACAGCTGCCCTCGTACGCCTGGGCGATCGTCCCGGCGTCCTGGCCGATGGTGAGCACGCCCTTCACCTTGCCGCGGCCCTCGTCGACCATGGGCTGGTAGGGAGCGCCCTTGCCCTTGCCACCGGCGATGAGGAGCACGTCCTTCTGGAAGGCGCGCAGGGCCACCAGCACCGAGTCCACGTTGGTGGCCTTGGAGTCGTTCACCCACTCCACGCCATCCAGCACGCGCACGCTCTCCAACCGGTGGGGGAGGCCCGGGTAGCTGTCCAGTCCGGCCTGCACCGCCTCGTGCGCCACGCCGGCCAACCGCGCCAGCAGCGCCGCCGCCATGGCGTTCTGCGCGTTGTGGGCCCCGCGCAGCGCGCGGTTGGTGAGGGAGAAGGACTCGCCCTTGTCCCCTGCCCCCTCGAAACGGAAGCCGCCGGGCTGCACCACCGCCATGCCCGCGAGCTTCGGCGCCGCGGCCACCGGACGCCCGGTGAGGCTGAAGCCGTAGACGGGCACCTTCGCCGCCTCGGCCAGCCGCAGCACGTGCGCGTCGTCCGCGTTCACCACGACGAAGTCACCCTGCGCCTGGTTGCGGAAGATGCGGGCCTTGGCCTCGCCGTAGGCCTCGTGGCTCGCGTACCGGTCGATGTGGTCCGGCGTGAGGTTGAGGAGGGTGGAGCCCCGGGGCCGCAGGGTGTCGATGCCCTCGAGCTGGAAGCTGGAGAGCTCCACCACCAGCGCGTCCCAGTCACCGGGGGACAGGGCCGCCTCGGCCAGCGGGCGCCCGAGGTTGCCACCCACGAAGGTGCGCCGGCCGCTGCGCGAGAAGAGCTCCCCGGTGAGCGCCGTGGTGGTGCTCTTCCCGTTGGTGCCGGTGATGCCGATGAGCGGCAGGTTCGAGAGGTAGCGCCAGGCCAGCTCCACCTCGCCCCAGACGGGCACGCCCGCGGCGCGAGCCTTCTGGATGTCCGGCAGCGCCAGCGGCACGCCCGGGCTCACCACCACGAGCTGCTGCGACTCCAGCAGCCCCGGCGGCGTGGGGCCGGTGACGAGCGTCACACCCTGCGCCTTCAGCTCGCGCGCCGTGTCGCCCAGGGCCTCCTCGGTGCGAGCGTCCAGCGCCGTCACCCGCGCGCCCTTCGCCTGCAGCAGGCGGATGGCGGCCAGCCCGCTCTTGGCGAGCCCATACACCACTACCTTCCGGTCCTTCAGGTCGGGCGTCATGCGCGCCACCCCTCCACACTGCCTACCGAAGCTTGAGCGACAGAATCGCCACGCCTCCACAGAGGATGGCGACGATCCAGAAGCGGACGATGATCTTCGGCTCGGCCATGCCCTTCAGCTCGAAGTGATGGTGCACGGGCGCCATCTTGAAGACACGTTTGCCGGTGAGCTTGAAGGACGTCACCTGGATCATCACGCTGAGGATCTCCGCGAAGAAGACCCCGTGGATGATGGCGGACACCACCTCGTTCTTGGACAGCACCGCCAGCCCGCCCAGGGCACCGCCCAGCGCGAGCGAGCCGATGTCCCCCATGAAGACGGAGGCCGGGTAGGCGTTGAACCAGAGGAACGAGATGCCGGCACCCACGATGCTGGCGCAGAAGACGGCCAGCTCCGCGCCGCCGGGCACCTCGGGGACGCCGAGGTAGCGCCACAGGGGCACACCCACCAGCCGCGTCACGCCGTTCACCGTCTCCACGTCGGCGATGCGCGTCAACGAGCCCGCCACGTAGCAGAGGATGGCGAAGGTGGAGGCCGCGATGATGGTGGGCATGATGGCCAGGCCGTCCAGACCGTCCGTCAGGTTGACGGCGTTGGAGGTGCCCACCACGACGATCCACGCGAAGAAGACGTAGAACCAGCCGAAGTCCGGGTTGAACCAGCGCGTGGGCACGAAGGGCAGCGTGAGCTTCGTGTCGATGAGCAGCCTGGGCCCGGTGAAGGCGCCATCCGGCCCCGTCCACGCGCACATGATCCCGAAGACGGCCACCAGGTAGAAGACCGTCTGGAGGACGATCTTGTACCGGCCGGCGAGCCCCTTGGAGTTGCGCTTGGACAGCTTGAGCCAGTCGTCCAGGAAGCCGATGAAGCCGTAGCCCATCGTGAGCACCAGCGCCGCCCACACCGCGCGGCTCTTCAGGTCCGCGAACATGAAGGTGCCGAACGCGATGCACATGAGGATGAGCGCGCCACCCATGGTGGGCGTGCCCTTCTTCTTCTGGTGCGTGTCCGGGGTGTCCTCGCGCACGTTGCTCTGCCCGTGCTGCTTGAGGCGAAGCCGGGCGATGAGCCGCGGGCCCACGAACATGCCCAGCAGCAGCGAGGCCACCGCCGCCGCGACGATGCGGAAGGTGGGGTAGCGCAGGAAGTTGAGCAGCCGCGCGCCTTCCGTGCCCTGAATCCACTCGTAGATGAGGAGCAGCACCTAGTGGCTACCTCCAGGCGCGGCGGCACCCGTGAGGCCCGCCACGACCCGCTCGAGCCGCATGCCACGGCTCGCCTTGACCAGCACCACGTCGCCCGCCTTCAACCGCGGCTGCAGCCAGGCCAGCAGCGGCTCCACCTCGGTGAAGTGCGCCGCCTTGTCACCCAGCCCCGCCGCCTCGTAACCCTTGCGCGAGCGCGGCCCGAAGAAGGCCACCAGCTCCGCCTTGCCCGCCGCCAGCGTGCCCAGCGCCGTGTGCTCCTCCAGCTCGCCGGGCCCCAGCTCCAACATGTCCCCGAGCACCGCCACCTTCCGGCCACCGGGCTGCACCAGCGAGCGCAGCGTATCCAGCGCCGCCGCCATGGAGGCCGGGTTGGCGTTGTAGCAGTCGTCCACCACGGTGATGCCGTGCAGGCCGTCCACCACGTTGAGCCGGCGCGCATACGGCCTCGCCGCCTCCAGGCCCTTCACGCACTCCTCGGGGGAGTACCCGAGCGCCACCGCCAGCGCGAAGGCCCCCGTGGCGTTGAGGGCGTTGTGCTCGCCGATGAAGGACAGCTTCACCGGCCAGTCCTTCCCCTGGTAGTGCACCGTGACGGCCAGACCCTCGCGGCCTCGCGGCGTGACGCCCGCCAGCCGCACGTCCGCGTGGGCGGCCCGGCCGAAGGTGAGCTTCTTCGCCCGGCTGCGCGCCGCCTGCGGCGGAATCAGCGGGTCATCCACGTTCACCACGGCCACGGCCTCGGGCGGGAGCTCGCGGAACATCTCGCCCTCCGCCTCGGCCACGCCCTCGATGCTGCCCAGTCCCTCCAGGTGCTCGGGCTGGATGATGGTGATGACGGCCGCGTCCGGCTTCGACACGCGGGTGAGCCGCTCCATCTCCCCGGGACGGTTCATCCCCATCTCCACCACGGCCGCCACGTGCGAGGGCTCCAGGCGGAACAGCGTCAGGGGCACCCCCACCTCGTTGTTGAGGTTGCCCTCCGTCTTCAGCGCGGGACCCCGGACGGCCAGGATGGCGCCCACCATCTCCTTGGTGGTCGTCTTCCCGTTGGAGCCACCCACCGCGCCCACCGGAATCCGGAAGCGCTCGCGGTGCGCGCGCCCCAGCCCTCCGAGCGCCGCCAGGGTGTCCTCCACCTCATAGAGAGCCAGGCCCTCCGGGAGTGGGGGAAGCGCCCTGCCCTTCTTCACCACGGCGCCGGCCGCCCCACCCCTGACGGCCTGCGCGAGGAAGTCGTGTGCATCGAAGCGCTCGCCCTGCAGCGCCACGAAGAGGCACCCGGGCACCAGGGCCCGCGTATCGGTGCAGACGGCCGGGAACTCCGCCGCGGGCGTACCGCCGCGACGGGTGGCCCCGGTCGCCTGCACCACCTGCTCGTCCGAGAATCGTACGGGCATAGAGAGGGTCCGCGCTCTCCGTCAGGTGCGGATGGCGAGCGCCCGGGCCGCCACTTCGCGGTCATCGAAGGCGCGCTTCTCGGTACCGATGATCTGGTACGTCTCGTGGCCCTTGCCGGCGATGAGGACCACGTCGTCCTCCTTCGCCAGGGAGATGGCCGTCTCGATGGCGGCCTTGCGGTCCGCGTCCACGAGGTACCCCTTCTCCCCGCTCTTCGCCTTGCCCGCGGAGATGCGGCGCATGCCGCTCTTCTCCAGGCCCGGCGTCACCTGCGAGATGATGTCCTCGGGATTCTCGGTGCGCGGGTTGTCGCTCGTCACGACAGCCAGGTCCGCGGCCTCGGCGGCCGCCGTGCCCATGAGCGGACGCTTGCCCTGGTCCCGGTCCCCACCGCAGCCGAACACCACGATGACGCGGCCCTTGGCCATGGCCCGCGCCGCCTCGAGCGCGCGCTTGAGCGCGTCATCCGTGTGCGCGTAGTCCACCAGCACCGCCGGAGCCTGCGCGGGGCCGTGGTTCTCCACCCGCTCCATGCGGCCGGGCACGCCACCCATGCGCTCGATGCCCAGCTGCACGTCCTTGCGCCGCGCGAAGCCCGCGCCCAGCGCGAGGCCCGCCGCCGCGAGGATGTTCTCCAGGTTGTGCGGCCCCAGCAGCCGGCTCTTCACCGGGATGTCACCGGCCGGCGTCTTCAGCACGCCCTTGATGCCCTGCAGGCTGAAGGACGCGTCCGTGGCGGAGATCTCCCCGTTGCCCAGGCGGCTGAACTTCCACGCCATGCGCTTCTGGCCGCGCAGCTCGTTGTAGATGCGGGTGCCGTAGGTGTCGTCGCCGTTGACCACCGCCACGCCCGTCTGGGACAGGTTCTCCACGAAGAGCTTCCGCTTGGCCTGGAAGTACTCCTCGATGTCCTTGTGGTAGTCGAGATGGTCGCGCGTCAGGTTGGTGAAGGCGGCGGCCTTGAAGGTGATGCCGTGCACGCGCTCCTGCAGCAGCGCATGGCTGGACACCTCCATCACCACCGTCTCGATGCCCGCGTCCACCATCTCCTTGAGGATGCGGTGCAACTCCAGCGGGTCCGGCGTGGTGTGGGCCGTGGGGTGGAACTGGCCCCCCACCTTGTAACCCAGCGTGCCGATGACCCCCGTCGAGGAGTAGGCCGCGGTGGCCATGGCCTCGAGCAGATAGGTGGTGGTCGTCTTCCCGTTGGTACCCGTGACCCCCAGCATGGTGAGCTTGTCGGCGGGCCGGCCATGGTAATTGGCCGCGATGAGTGCCAGCGCCTTGCGGGCGTTGGACACCTTGAAGAAGGGCACCTGCGAGGACAGGGACTTCTCCGACACCACCGCCACGGCCCCGCGGGACACGGCCTCACCCACGAACTGGGCGCCGTCCTCCTTCGTACCCGGCACGGCGACGAACAAGTCGCCCGGCTTCACCTTGCGAGAGTCCTGCGACACCCCCGTCACATCGGCCGGGGTCCGGCCGCCCGAGGTCTGCTCGGCACCACACCCTGCAAGGACATCCGTCAGCTTCATCGTTTCCCCTTCACATGCAGCCGCAGCGAGGCTGAGCTGTCCCGCGGCCTCATTGCCGCGCCGCCAGCTCCAGCGTCACTCGCGCACCCTTCTCCACCAGCGCACCGGCGGCGGGACTCTGCGAAACAACGCGTCCACTACCTAACAATCGAGGCTCCAGGGCCGAGGAGAGCAGCTTCGTCACCGCCTCGCGCCCCGCCTGACCAACGACATCCGGAACGCGGACGGAGCCAGGCTCCACGTTCTCGGTGACAGCCTCCGACACCACGGGCCGGGCCGTCTCCGCGCTCGCGGGAGGGGGCTGGGCGGCCGCCACCGGCATGGCGGTGGGCGGCAGCGGCACCTCTCGAGAGGGAGGGACGGCCAGGTGGGCCATGGCGGCGGTAGCGATTTCCTTGAAAGCGGGGGCGGCCACGCTTCCCCCGTACACGTCCGTCTTGGGCTCGTCCACAATCACGAGAATGACGGCGCGAGGATTCTCGGCCGGTACCACGCCCACGAAGGAGGCGAGCCGCTTGTCGGAATACCCCCGGGCCACCGGATCCGCCTTCTGGGCGGTGCCCGTCTTGCCAGCCACCCGGTAATCCTCCATGGCGGCCTTGGGAGCGGTCCCCTCCTTGGTCACCACGCTCTCGAGCATGGAGACGACCTTCTTCGCCGTCGCCGCGGAGACGGCCTGGCGCACCTCGGTGGGCCGGTTCTCCAGCAGCACCACCCCGTCCGGGTCTACTACCTTGGAGACGAGGTAGGGGCGCATCAGCACGCCATTGTTGGCCAGCGCGCCCCAGGCGGCGGCCATCTGCACGGCGGTGGCGCTCATGCCCTGCCCGAAGGACTGTGTGGCCAGCGACACTTCCGCCTTGGGGAACGGGATGGAGCCCCGTCCCTCTCCGGGCAGCGCCAGCCCGGTGCGCTCGCCGAAGCCGAAGTCCCGGTAGGCCTTCACCATCCGCTCGCGGCCCAGCTGCTGGGCAATCTTGGAGGAGCAGATGTTGGAGGACTCGCGCAGCACCAGCTGCGGGGTGAGCCAGCCCAGCGGGTGGGTGTCGTGGATGGTGTGCCGGCCGATGGTCCACGCGCCGTTCTCGCAGAAGAACAGGTCGTCCTGCTTGATGACCTTTTCATCCAACGCGCTGGCCACGACGAAGGCCTTCATCGTCGAGCCGGGCTCGAAGACGTCGAGCGCGGCGCGGTTGCGCATGCTGGCACGCGCCTCCTTCTCGGGGGCGTTGGGATTGAAGCGCGGGTGGTTGGCGATGGCGAGGATCTCCCCCGTCTTCGGCTCCAACACGATGGCCATGCCGGCCACCGCCTTGGCGTCCTCCACCGCGCGGCTCAGGGCGCGCTCGGCGACGAACTGGAGGTGCCGGTCGATGGTGAGGGTGACGGAGGCGCCCTGGCGCTCGATGGTGTCCGGAGCGCCGGAGACGAGCAGCTTGCGGCCCTTCGCATCGCGGAAGCCGGACAGGCGCGAGTTCTGGCCGGACAGCTCGTCCTCGAAAGCCAGCTCCAGGCCCTCGAGGCCGTGGCCGTCCAGGCCCACCATGCCCACCACGTGCGCGCCCAGCTCCTTCTGCGGGTAGAAACGCTTGGGCTCCTTGGTGAAGCCGAAGCCGGGCAGCCCGAGGGCCTTCACCGCCTCCACCTCGCGGGGCGTCACCTGACGCTTCACCCAGGCGAAGCGCCTGGCGCGGGTGAGCCGGGCCTGCAGGTCCTCCACGTCCAGCTTCAGCACCTTGGCGAGCAAGCGCGAGGCCTGCTTCACATCGGGCAGCATGGAGGGGTCCACCCAGATGGAGTCCACCTCCACGCTCTGGGCGAACGGGGTGCCACGGCGGTCGAAGATGTCACCCCGGCGGGCGGGGATCTCTATCTGGCGGACGTACTGGTCCTGGGCGAGCCCGCGCAGCTTGTCGCGCTCGAACACCTGGAGTTGCACGGCGCGGCCGAAGGCGGCCATCAGCAGCAGGACGAAGAAGCAGGCCATCAGCTTCACGCGAAGCCGCAGCCACTTCTGGTTGGGCTCGGGCGCCCGCGCTGATTTGAAGTCCCTCACGGCCAGTCCCCTCAGTGCGGTGCACCGCGCTCGGCCACGCGGACGCTCCGGGCGTCACGGGCCTCCACGCGGGCGTTGCGCTTCTTGCCCGGCATCTCCGCCGGCAGCGCGATGACGAGCGAGCCCGCGGGCATGGACATGCCGAGCTTCTCACGCGCCAGCTTCTCGAGCCGCGCCGGGTTCTTCAGCGTGGCGAGCTCCAGCTTCAGCCGATCATTCTCCCGGATGAGGGCACGCTCCTCGGCCTCGGCCTTGGAGAGGCGGTAGCCCATGTCCACCACCAGCACGCGGCTCGTCACGTGGACGAAGCCCACGGCGGCGAAGAGGGCGAAGAGGAACACCGCGGGCAGCAGGTGCAGCAGCACCTGGCCCACCGACACTCCACTCCCACTGCCACGGGACACGGGCTTGATGCGGCTCATCGGATCTTCTCCACCACGCGCAGGTGCGCGCTCCGGGCACGGGGGTTGGCGGCAATCTCCTCGTCCGAGGGGGCAATGGCCTTGCGCGACACCAGGGCGAAATCTCCCTGGCCGCCACAGACGCACACCGGAAACCCGGGAGGGCACTTGCAGCTGCCCACCATGTCCCGGAAGGTCTCCTTCACCTTGCGGTCCTCGAGCGAGTGGAACGAGATGACGGCGGCGCGGCCCCCCACCTTCAGCAGCCGGGGCAGCGCGGCGAGCAGCGACTCCAGGGACTCCAGCTCCTGGTTCACCGCCATGCGCAGCGCCTGGAAGGTGCGGGTGGCCACGTGGATCTTGTTGGGCCAGGCCTTGCGGGGCACGGCGCGCTTGACGGCCTCGGCGGCCTCCAGGGTGCGCGTGGGCAGCGCGCGCTTCAGCTCCCGGGCGATGGGCCGGGCGAAGGGCTCCTCGCCGTACTCCTCGAGGATGTGGCGCAGCTGCGCCTCGTCCTCCTCGGCGATCAGCTCGGCGGCGGTGCAGCCCGTGTCACCCATGCGCATGTCCAGCGGGCCCTCCTTCTGGAAGGAGAAGCCGCGCTCGGCCACGTCGAGCTGGGGCGAGGACACGCCCAGGTCCACCAGCACGCCATCCACCGGCAGCAGGTCCGAGGCCACCTCGAGCAGGTCCCCGAAGTTGCCCTGCCGGGCGCTGAAGGCGGGGTACGCGGCGAGCCGGGCGCGGGCGGCCTGGAGCGCGACCGGATCCCGGTCCACCCCCAGGACGGTCGCACCCCGGGCGAGAAGCGCCTCGGAGTGACCCCCACCACCCAGTGTGCCGTCGATGATCACCTTCCCCGCTCCCGGTCGAAGGACGTCCACCGATTCACTCAGGAGGACGGTCTGATGGCTGAAGTCAGCCAAGGGGCGCCTAGACGAACGGGGCCCGCGCGAGCGCGAAGGCGGCCCGGGCATCGTTCATATGCGGGTAGAGCTCGAAGACATCGTGAGCCCCCGCGGCCCGGAGGATCGCGGCCAGGTAGGGAGACAGCCCGGACAGCTTGATGTCTCCGCCGGCCTTGCGGAAGGCCTCGGCACGGGCCACCAGGGGCTTCACGCCGCGGTAGTCCAGGTGCCGCACCTCGGCGAGATCCAACACCACGTTGCGCAGGCCCCGCTGCATGCGAAGCCCGAGCTGCTCGCAGAGCTGGGTGAGGTCCTTCTCCAGAAGCTCCCCCTCGAGCATGAGGGTCTCCACGCGCCCACTGGAGACCGCGCGGATGCCCTGTGCTTCGGCTGCCTGGTTCATGACACCACCTTCCCGGGTTTCCCGCTTCCCGTCGAAAATTCAGCCCACTACTGGCGCAGCTCGGTGAGCACGCGCATGACGTCCGCGCTGGAGGCTTCCTTGCGGGCCTCCTCCTGGGCTCTGGCCCAGCCCTCGCGGCTCCACAGTTCGATCACCTTCACCATCCCCGCCCACACCACGTCCTTGTCCAACCCCGCGTGGGAGCGCAGCGACGGCGGAATCAGCACGCGCCCGAGCTTGTCGAGCGGGCACTCCTGGGCGCTGGCCACGTAGAGCCGCATGAGCGTCTTCACCCCTGGCTCCATCGGGTTACGTTTGGCGAGCGCCGCCTCGAGCTGCTCCCACTCGCGCACCGGGTAGGCATGGAGACAGGGGTCCAACGCCGTCGTGATGATGAGGCGCTCGTCGTACGAGCCCACGAGCGTCTCGCGCAGCCGGGCCGGGAGGCTGGTGCGCCCCTTCGCGTCGATCTGGTGCTCATAGACGCCTCGGAACACGCGAAGAAGTCCACCTTGTCAGCCCGGCCGATCCACATTACGCCACCCCTTCCCACTCCGATCCACTTGGGCGGCGGAAAATACGCGCGGCCCCCTACCCGGTCAAGAAATGCAACAGGCGCGTACAGGCCCGTGTCACACGGGGGAAACATGGACGAGAGGGGCCCGACTCTGCATAACTGCCGCCGCTGAGCGCCTGTGCAGGGCCGCTCACGCCTCGCGTCCTGGCCGGGGGAGCGGGGCCCTCACTCGAAAACGTAAGGTGGACACATGACCCGCTTGACTCGTCTGACGATGCTCGCCGCGATGACCCTGGGCCTGGTGGCCTGCGGAGGCGGCGCGAAGCTGGGGGGTGGTGAGAAGGGGGCGGCGCAGGCCGCGTTCCAGGCCTCCCAGCCGGTGGGTCGCAACGGCAACACGTCCGCGAACGCCCTGGTGCGCCAGGCCCTGGCCAGCGGCGCCCTCACGGTCTCCGACTCCCACCCCTGCTACAAGGGCGGAGAGGTGAAATGGAGCGTGGATCTGACCAACTCCGGCCAGACCGGCACCTTCAACTACGACGTCACCTACGACGGCTGCAACGAGGACGGGAAGAACGAGTACAACGGCAAGATGGTGTACGCGATGCGCTTCGACCTGCACCCGGACTTCACCGGCTTGTCGGTCATCACCACGATGAAGGGCCGGCTGACCATCGAGGGGGAGATCTCCGACTACATCGAGGCGGACGTGGCGCTGACCATGGCGCTCACCGCCACCTCGGCGCACTCCGGCAACGTGACGATGGTGCTCGACGGCAGCATCAAGACGTCGGAGGGCAGCCACGTGTACACCCAGGACACCCTCTCCATCGTTGCTGGCGAGCTGCCGAAGGCCTAGTTGCCCGCCCGCTGTCGCTTTTCCGAGGCCGGACTTCCAAACTGGAGGCCCGGCCTTGCCACGCCATTCCAGGGGAGTACCGCTGCCATGAGCCAGACCGCGACGAACCGAGCCCAGGGCGAGGTACGCCTCAAGGTGGCCTACAAGAAGCCCGAGGCGCTGCTGAGCGAGTACACGCGCAGCATCGGCCGGGGAGGCGTGACGCTGCAGACGCAGAAGAGCCTGCCGGTGGGAACGCGCTTCGTCTTCGAGATGCACAACCCCGGGGTGGCCACGCCCGTGGAGGTGGTGGGCGAGGTGGTGCGGGTGACACCGCAGCCTAACGGGCGCCACATGATCACCGTGAAGTACGACCCGGGGCAGGATCGGGGCGGACTGGACGCGGTGCTGCAGCGCATCTTCGATCTGCAGGAGTTCGAGAAGCTGCGCCGCTACCCGCGCATCCCGCTGCACCTGCCGGCGATGGAGGAGGAGACGCCCTTCGCGCCGCCCTTCTTCGTGCGCGACCTGTCGCGGGGAGGCGTGGGGCTGGAGGTAGAGGCGCCCGCGCTGCCGGCCGCGGTGAAGGTGGGCATGCCCTTCATGCTGGAGATGGACCTGGCGCTGGGTCCGATGATGCTGCACGGCGAGATCGCGTGGACGTCGGCGGGAGGGCCCGAGGTGCTGCCCACGTTCGGCGTCACCTTCGGCACCCTGAGCCCGGAGTCGGCGGAGCGGCTGGAGAAGCTGCTGTCGCTCGAGTCCATGCCGCCTCCGCCCTGGCGCGCCCGCGTCTGCTTCGGCATGGACGCGGTGATGCGCATGCCGTGAGCGGTAACGCTCCTCCGGGCCCTACACCGCGGACAACGGATAGCCGCTGGCCTTCTCCACGGCCTGGAGGATCGTCTCGCGCAGCTCCACCGGATCGTACGGCGTGAAGAGCTCCAGCCGAGCCACCTTCGCCAGGTGCTCCTTGAGCGTGTCACCCTTCACGGTGGCACACAGCGCGCGCCGGGTCCGGGCGTAGGACTGGACGTTGGCCTCGGTGGCGTACTGCCGCGCCATCGCCACCCGCACCGCGTCCAGCTTCCCGTCCACCGCCGCCTGCCTCGTGCGCGTCACCATCGAGTCCAGCGCGTACGCGTCCATCACGATGTCCGCCACCGTCGCCAGCACCTCCTGGCGCTGCTCGATCTCCGCCCCGAACGTCTCCGCCGCCACCTTCAACGCATAAATCGCCAGCCGCTTGAGGTTCTCCGCCGCCTGCTCCTCCGCGGCCAGCTCGTCCTGCACCCGCGCCTTCGGCAGCCGCCCCGCCCCCAGGTCCTCGTCCACCGCCTGCGCCACCTCGAAGAGCGGCAGCGTGCCCTTCATCGTGCGCTTGAGCAGCATCCCCGCGATGAGCATCCGGTTGATCTCATTGGTGCCCTCGAAGATGCGGTTGATGCGCGCATCCCGGTACGCCCGCTCCACCGGGTACTCCTCGATGTAGCCCGCGCCGCCGTGGATCTGCACCGCGTCATCCGCCACGTACCCGAGCGCCTCCGAGCCGTACACCTTCATGATGGAGGACTCGATGGCGTACTCCTCGATGGCCGCGATGAGGCGCGCCGGGTAGTCGGCCGCCGACTTGTCCGCCCCCGCCAGCACCGCGTCCACCAGGCCCGATGTGCGGTACGTCATGCTCTCCACCGCGTGGATGAGCGTGGTCATCCGCGCCAGCTTCTCCCGGGTGAGCGGGAAGCTCACGATGGCCGTCTGGAACTGCTTGCGCTCCTGCGCGAAGAGCAGCGCGTTGCGCAGCTGCAGCTTCATGCCACCGAGCACCCCCGCCCCCAGCTTCAACCGGCCATAGTTGAGGATGTTGAAGGCGATCTTGTGCCCCTTGCCCACCTCGCCGAGCAGGTTCTCGCGGGGAATCCGCGCGTCCTCGAAGTAGAGCGGGCACGTGGAGGAGCCACGGATGCCCATCTTGTGCTCCTCGGGCCCCACGGTGAAGCCGGGCGTGCCGCGCTCCACGATGAAGCCGGTGAACTTGTCGCCGTCCACCTTGGCGAACACCACGAACACGTCCGCGAACGCCGCGTTGGTGATGTAGAGCTTCGAGCCGTTGAGGCTCCACTCCTTGCCGTCCGGAGACAGCACGGCCTTCGTCTTGGCCCCGAGCGCATCCGAGCCACTGCCCTGCTCCGTGAGGGCGTAGGCAGCCACCAGCTCACCGGTGGCCAGCTTCGGCAGGTACTTCTGCTTCTGGGCCTCGTTGCCGAACCAGACGATGGGGAGCGTGCCGATGCCCGTGTGCGCCCCGAAGGACACGGACCAGGAGCCCTGCAGGCTCATGGCCTCGGCGATGAGCAGTGAGGTGGTCTTGTCCAGGCCCAGGCCGCCGTAGGCCTCGGGGATGTCGATCATCAACAGGCCGAGCTCGCCAGCCCGGCGCAGCAGGTCGCGCAGCAGCGCGTTGTCCTTGGCCTCGATCTTCTCGGCCTGGGGGAGCACCTGCTCGGTGGAGAACTGGAGCGCCGTCTTCAGGTAGAGGCGCTGCTCCTCGGTGAACAACTCGGGCGTGGTGATGCGCACCGAGCCCACATCGTTGAACAGGAAGGCACCCCCGACGGGGACCGCACCGGAACGGGGCTGCTCGAGCACTGCTGCCATTCGGAATCCTCCAGGAGGTCGCCTCCTCGCTCGGGAGGCAGTTGTGCCACCGCGCCGGGCAAGATATGGCGCGGTGCATCAGGGCGGTAGTAGCCACAGGCCCGCCCCTTCTCAACCGAGTTGGACTCGCGGAGGAAGTGACGCCATGAAGCTGCGCTGGAACGTGCTGGGAGCCGTGCTGCTGGGAGTGGGACTCGTGGGCTGTGGCGCGACGGTGGGCGACGCCTGCACCACGGACGCCGACTGTGGCGACAAGGGCTTCTGCATCAACAATCAGACCTTCACGCCGGGAGGCTACTGCTCGCAGTCCTGCGTGCCCGGCAAGGACGAGACCTGCCCCACGGGCAGCAGCTGTGTGAGCCAGGGCTACGCGGAGGACGTGTCCGCCTGCTTCCTGAAGTGCCGCTCGAACGATGACTGCCGCACGGGCTACAAGTGCGAGGGCGGTTTCCGGGGCAATCCCGGCTCCGTCTGCGTGGCCACGAACTGAGCGCCCCCGAGGCCGTGCGCCCCGAGCCGCGCGGCCTCCCCTGTACGCTGCCCTACGAGCCAGCCGCGGGCCACGCGCCACGGCTGCTCATCCCCGGAGACGGGCCGGAGATCTCTGCTAGGAAACGCGGGCATGAAGAAACTCGTGCCGCTCCTCGCCCTGGCCTTCACCGCCTGCAAACCCGCCACCCTCGACCGGGACCTGAAGGACATCCCCGGACTGACCTTCCACGCCCTCTACGACGGCGCGGGTGACGAGACCGTCCTGCTCCAGTACGACAGCCCCGCGGGCTCTTCGTGCTACCGCATCCCCACGGACACCACCCTCACCGTCAACGGAGAGGTCTTCACCCTGGAGAAGCGGGGCGAGTCCTACGACACCCCCAGTGGCTTCTTCGATTGCGAATTCCCCCGGTTCAAGGGCCCCGCGAGTCCGACCGAGGAGTCCCTGACGGACTACGTCCTCACGGATGGCAAGTCGACCCTGCGCGCCGCCTTCAAGCAGCTCCACGCCACGCGCAGCATGCGGGTCAAGGTGAATGGCACGGAGCAGACCTCGCTCCGCAACGGGTCGGCCGTGGACATCGAGTGGTTGCCGGTGAGCGACGTCCTGGAGAGCGCGCAGGTCGCCTTCCGGCTGGACGGGACGCCGGAGGGAGAGGAAGACACCTATACGATGCAGGGCGTCCGTCTGGACGCCAACCACATCCGCTTCATCCTGGACGTGCGGAAGACCGGCGACTTCACGCTCCGCGTCACCGCCAGGGGTCAGGCGGGACTGGAGTCCTGCGAGGGCTTCACGAAATGCGAGGCGGACTTCGTCGCCGAGCTGCGGGTCCCCATGCCCATCGAGTAGCGGCCCGGGCCCTACTGTCCCGCCGGAGCCCCGGCCACGGCGGGCGCCCGGGGCGTCGGGTAGATGAAGCACAGCGTCTCGAAGTAGGGCTCGCCGGGCGCCGCGTACACCCCACCGAGCGCCCGCGCCGCCTGCGCCAGCTCCGTGCCGAACGAGGGCACGAGGCAGATGTCCTCGGAGGTGGTGAAGCGCCCCTTCAACCTCCCGAGCCCCTTGCGCAGCGTGGCGATGTCCTGCCTTCCACCGCGCACGGGGACCGAAGGCCCGTTGGCGTCCGGGCCCGGCAGCTTCCCCACGCTGGTGGTGAGCTCGAAGCCGTCCTGCCGCTGGATGATGCGCAGCTTGCCGGGAGCGGCCTCGGCCAGCCACGCCTGGAAGCCCTGCTCGTCGCGCAGCACCAGCGGGTAGGCGACCGGGGCGTCCGGGTGGAGCAGCCACACCTCGCGCGCGGACTCACGCAGGACGGCGAGCAGCTCGGAGGTCTGCGCGAGGAACGTGTCCGCGTCCGGCACGAGCAGCACGCCCTGCTCCTTCACCCGCTCGCGCAGCCGGGCCTGGTCCTCGGGTTTGGAGGGCACGAACCGCTCCCCGCCGAGCCGCACGGCCTCTCCCGCCAGCTCCACCCGCAACACCTTCCCGGGCACGGGCTCGCCATACACCTCGGCCGGAGCCACCTGGAAGCGCGCGTCCTCCTCCGCGACGAGCGCCGGGAGCGGCGCCGGCTTGAGCGACGAGAGCGGCTCGGCCGGCTTCTCCTCCGTGCACCCCATGGCCAGCACCACCACCGGCCCCAGCACCCACCTCAGCCTCATGGCGCGTCCTTCTCCACACGCGCCGCCGGGGCAAACGCGGCGGTGACGCACTCCTGCCGGGCGAGTCCCGCCTGCGCGGCATGCAGCGCGGCCGTGCTCGCGTCCTTGAAGAGCACCATGTCGTGGAAGCGGCTGGCATCCGCGGTGGAGGCGTTCACCAGGAGGAACCTCGGGCAAGTGTTGAGCGGCGCATGATACCCGGAGCCCACGCGCCAGAGGGCTCCCGGCGCTTCGGACCTGTGGCGTCCTGTAGCGGAAAAAGACCCTCCCCATCCCTCCGGGCCCCGGGGCGCCCGCCCGGCTGGACGCCCGGATCTCCTGGGACCGGACATCCGCCCCTCGTAAGTCGTGGCATCCGTTGAGGGTTGATGCTACGACCTCTCACTGCTCTCGCGTCTCATGAGGGGGACATGCCAGAAGGCTCCGCGTCACTCCAGCTCGCGGTTGGCGACCGGGTGGTCTACCCGAATCAAGGGGTCTGCCGCGTCTCGGCCATCGATGTGAAGGAGGTGGCTGGTCAGAAGCTCACCTTCGTCACCATGCACCGGGAAGAGGATGGGGCGAAGGTGATGGTGCCCCAGACCAAGGTGATCTCCATCGGCGTCCGCAAGGTGGCGGGCCCCGAGGACGTCAAACAGGTCTTCGAGTTCCTGCGCTCCGACAGCGACAAGGCGGACCTGGACTGGAAGATGCGCGCGCGCACCAACCAGGACCGCATGGCCCAGGGTGGCCTCATCGGCATGGCCGAGGTGGTCAAGGGCCTGCAGGTGCTCAGCGAGCTGCGCCCGCTGCCCACCAAGGAGCGTGAGCTGTACGACAACGCTCGCCACCTGCTGGTGTCGGAAATCGCCGCCGCGCTCAACACCTCGGACTGCAACGCCGAGGACGCCATCGACCTGGTGCTCTTCCCGCCCGGCCGCGAGCGTCCCAAGCGCACCGCCGCCGAGTTCGCGCCCCGTCCTGGGGAGGGCGACGAGGATCTCGGCCTGGACGCCGACCTGCTCGGGCTCGACAGCGAGCTGGACCTGCCTCCGGACGAGGAGGAGGCTCCGCAAGAGGAAGAGGAGTCCTCCGAGGAAGCCGGCGAGGAGGACGAGGAGGGCGAGGAGAAGCCCCGCAAGAAGGCCGCCGCCATGCCCGCCGAGGGTGGCGCCGACGCCGCGCCCAAGAAGCGGGGCCGTCCGCCCAAGCCCAAGCCGGAGGGCGCCGAGGCCGCCGCGCCCAAGAAGCGGGGCCGTCCGCCCAAGCCCAAGCCGGAGGGCGCCGAGGCTCCCGCGCCGAAGAAGCGCGGCCGCCCGCCCAAGGCCAGGCCCGCCGAGGGTGCCGAGGCCGCCGCGCCCGCGCCCAAGAAGCGCGGCCGCCCGCCCAAGGCCAAGCCTCCCGAGACCGAGGAGGCAGAGGACCAGGATGCCGACCTCGATGACGACATCGAGGCCGATGATGAGTGAGACCCGTCTTTCGAGGTGACGCCCCGTGATTCGCGTCGTGACGCTGGACTCCTTCGACGAAAAGCAGATCGCGAAGCTCTGCCAGACGCTCTATACGGCGTTTGGCGTGGGCAGCGAGCACTCCGGCCAGAAGGAGGTGCCCGCGGGCATGTCCGACCCGCTGGATGCCGAGAAGCTGCTCACGGAGATGAAGGGCATCCGGGCCTATGAGGACGACAAGGTCCTCTTCATCACCTCGCGCAAGCTGAAGGAGCGCGAGCTGGCCGGAGGCAAGGGGCCCACCCCGGGCTTCGCCTGGTACAACAAGAGCCGGGCCATCATCAGCACCCACGGGTACAAGGACCTCGAGACGTCCTTCAAGCCCGTGGCCCGCAACGCGCTGCAGCAGATTGGCCACCTGTGGGGCCTGCACCACTGCCTGGATCCGCGCTGCTCCATGTATCCACCCTGGACGCCTTCGTTCTCCGCGGGTGAGCCCACCTTCTGCACCTTCTGCCGCGACAAGAGCGAGCAGAAGCTCCGCCTTGCGAAGTCCTAGGTCCCTCCCGCGCGCCCTTCCCCTGGTGGAGCTGGGGGGGTTGCTGCTCGTCGCGCTCGTCTGCCTCGTCTTCCAGCTCCGCCTGCCCGGCCGCCTCGTCTCCGAGGCGGACTACCGCGAGGTGGAGGGCTGGCTGCGTGCCGAGGCCCGTCCCGGCGACGCGGTGCTGCTCTTCCCGTGGTGGACCGAGCGCGCCCGGCTCTACATGCCGCCGGAGCTGCCGGTGTACGGGTACCTCGGCTCGGACAAGGACGACCTGAGCGCGCACCCGCGCATCTGGGTGCTGGGCCAGCCGGAGCTGCCTCGGGCCGGGGAAGCGGACTTCCGGGCCGCATTCCTGCCCGGGCGCACCGCCGTGGGAGCACCGCGTCGCGCGGGAAACCTGGAGCTGACGCTGTACGAGAACGGCCGCTACCGGCCCCGGCGCTTCGTGGCGTCGGAGGCGTACGCGAAGGCCCACGTCTACCTGGAGGCCCAGGACGGGACGAGGACCGACTGCCCCTTCGACGGACGGGTGCACCGTTGCCCCGGGCCGCCGCACCTGTACGTGGCGCCCGAGTGGCATGAAATCCACTTCGAGCCGCGCCGCTGCCTGTGGATGCACGCGCCGGGCGGGACACAGCGGCTGGTGGCCGAGTTCGCCGGAGTGCCCGCGGGCACGGAGCTGCGGCTGGAGGGCGGCCTCATCTCCGAGTTCGCCTCGAACCACGACGCGCAGCTGAGCACCGCGTATTACGGCGTGGAGGACGCGGCCACCCGCGAGCCGTTGCTGGAGATTGCGCAACCGCCGGGCCTGGAGGGCCTGCAGAAGGCATGGCGCGCGCTGCCGCCGGGCGAGCCCCGCACGGTGAAGGTGTGGGTGCGGGCGCAGAATCCGGAGCGGCGGCAGGTGTGCCTGGACGTGTTCGCGCTCGGAGACGGGGCGGTGGTTTCCAGGGAGGGCACATGACGGCGGGCCGGGCCGCGACGCGGGACGAGCGCTGGCTGGCGCTGGGGCTGTGGGTGCTGGGCTTCGTGGCGCTGTGGGTCACCGAGTCGGCGGTGGGCTTCACGCGCGACGAGAGCGTCTACTTCTACGCGGGCGAGGGCTATGCCCGCTGGTTCCAACAGCTCTTCCACGAGCCCGCGCGGGCGCTCACGGACGCGGCCATCGTGCGCGCGTGGGACTACAACCACGAGCACCCGGCGCTGATGAAGGAGCTGTTCGGGCTCTCGCACCTGCTCTTCCACGAGACGCTCGGGTGGCTGCGCCCGGCGGCGGCCTTCCGGCTCCCGGCCTTCGCGCTGTCGGCGCTGGTGCCCGCCCTCACCTTCCTGCTGGGCAGCGCGGTGTATGGCCGCACCGCGGGACTGTTCGCCGCCCTCTCCTTCCTGCTCGTCCCGCGCCAGTACTTCAACGCGGAGCTGGCCTGCTTCGACATGCCCATCGCGGCCATGTGGCTGCTGGTGGTGTACGCCTTCTGGCGCGCACTGGAGGACCGGAACTGGGGCGTGCTGTGCGGCGTCTTCTTCGGCCTGGCGCTGTGCACCAAGCACAACGCGCTCTTCCTGCCCTTCATCCTCGCGCCCTTCGCGCTGTGGCGCGCGTGGACCACCACCGTGGACAAGCCGGAGGCGCGTGTCTGGTTGTGGCGCGTGCTGGGGCTCTTCGTCGCGGTGGCGGTGCTGTATGGGCTGCTGGTGGTGAGCCTCGGGCTCGAGGACTTCCAGCGGAAGTTCTTCCTGCTCAGCCCGCACACGCTGCTCTTCGCGGTGCTGGCGGTGGGCGCCCTGGGGATGCTGCACCTGCAGAACGAGGTGCACCCGCCCTCGGCGCTCGCCCTGCTGCCGCTGGCCACCATGGCGGTGTTCGGGCCCATTATCTTCTACCTGCACTGGCCCTACCTGTGGCACGCGCCGGTGGACCGGACGGCCTGGTACCTGAACTTCCACGCCACCCACAACCACTACACCTGGTTCTACCTGGGGAAGCTGCTGCGCGAGCCGCCCTTCCCGCTCGAGTACGTGGTGGTGAAGACGGCGCTCACCGTGCCCACCAGCCTCTTCGTGCCGATGGTGACGGGATGGCTGGCGCTCGCCGGCCGCGCGGTGCTGAGCCGCTTCGAGCGCACGAAGTCCCTGGTGCGCGTGCCCTCGATAGCCGAGTGCCTCATTGGCCTCAACGCGGTGGCGTCCCTCCTCATCATCAGCCACCCGCGGGTGCCGCACTTCGGAGGGGTGAAGCACTGGCTGCCGTCCATGCCCTTCCTGGGGATTCTGGCGGGCGTGGCGGTGACGCGGGGCTGCGAGGCGTGGGTGGAGCGGCTGCGCGTGCGCTGGCCGAGGCTCTCCCTGGCGGCGGTGGCGGCGCCCGTCTTCGCGCTGCTGATGCTGCCGGCGCTGCTCGGGCTGGTGCGCGTGTTCCCATACGGGACGAGCTTCTACTCGGAGCTGGCGGGAGGCCTGCCGGGCGCGGCGTCGCTGGGGATGCAGCGCCAGTTCTGGTCGAGCAACGTGACGGCGGTGCTGCCGTGGATCAACGAGCACGCACCGCGCAACGGGCGCGTCTTCCTGCACGAGGTGCACGGCCTGTCGTTCCGCGACTACCAGAACAACGGGATGCTGCGGAGCGACCTGCGGCCGGGTGGGCCCTTCGACTCGGACGTGGCGGCGTACCAGTACCACCAGGAGTTCCGTGAGCACGAGTTCAACGTCTGGCAGGCCTACGGGACTCGGACGCCGAGTACGGGTCTGTACCTGGACGAGACGCCGCAAATCGTCGTCTACCAGCGCCGTTGAGCGATGACGCGGCGCGTAGGCGCGCGGTGGCGATTTCACTGACTGTTCAAGGCGAGACGGCGGGTAGCCCCCCGGGGCAGGACGCATGAGTTCCGGGTTAGGCTCGGGTCACGACCATGGTGGATGTCTTCTGGAGGGGCACATGACTCGGTGGATGAAGGCCGTAGCGGTGGTGGCACTGGGCGCGGTGGGCTGTACGCAGGAGCAGAAGCCGGCGGTGGCCAGACGCGCGGAGCTCAAGGCGGTGAGCGGCTCCACGATGGAGATCGTCCCGGCGCCGGGGCAGTACCCCTACTGCATGCTCTTCACGGTGTCGGAGAAGGGCATCATCCGGCAGCTGACGATGACGCGGGAGAACCGGTCCATCAAATGCGAGGCCGGCAAGCGCATCTACAACTCGAGCTTCCGGGTGCCGGTGGAGGAGGGAAAGGTCAAGGCGTACATCCTCTTCTCGGACCAGCGCATCCAGGCGGGTTCGGTGGCGCAGCAGCTGTATGACCTGAGGGACAAGCCGCGGTTGACGGCGATGGACTTCCGGCTGCCGGGCTCGGTGTCGGTGGAGATGCTGGAGTTCACGCCGAAGCCGGGAGGCGAGCCGGTGACGGGAGCGGTGGTGGGCACCACGGACATCGAGGGAGCCGCCGAAGGCAGCCAGACCGAGGAGGCCGATGTGGAGGATCCGGGGCAGGACGTGGCACCGCCGAAGATGACGCCGCCGCCGAATGGTGGAGGCAGCGGCACGGCGACGGCCACGGACGCCGTGAAGTAACGCCGTCCACCCCTCAGCAGTTCCAATCGCCCCACTCGCCCCAACATCCCCTCTCCCTTCGGGAGAGGGACGGGGTGAGGGTATCCGGGCCCGTCCTCCCCGCTGTGACAAGGAGAGGGCCCGGAGCCTGACTAGAACGACTCGCGGAGCATCGCGAGCAGGTCCTGCTGGGTGCACGGGCGCGGGTTGGCGCGGTGCGAGGCATCCACGAAGGCCTTCTCGGAGATGCGGACCAGGTCCTGCTCCTTCACGCCCGCGTCACGCAAGCGCGAGGGAATGCCAATCACGGCGTTCAACTTGCGCACGCGCTCGATGGCATTGCCCGCGAGCACCTCTTCCCGAGCATTCGAGGTATCCCCCATGGCGAGCGCCACGCGAGCCAGGCGCGCGGTGCTGACGGGGCGGTTGAACTCCATCACCACGGGCAGGACGATGGCGTTGGCCAGGCCATGGTGCACGCCGGAGATGGGCGTGAGGGCATGCGCCAGCGCGTGGCAGGCCCCGAGCCCCTTCTGGAAGGCCATGGCGCCCTCCATGGCGGCCACCATCATGTCGGTGCGGGCTGTGAGATCACGCCCGTCCTCGAACGCCCTGGGCAGCGAGCGGGCCACGCGGGAGATGCCGTCGATGGCCACCGCGTCCGCGAGCGGGTGGAAGCCGTTGGACAGGTAGGCCTCCAGGCAGTGGGTGAAGGCATCCATGCCCGTGGCCGCGGTGGGCCCGGGAGGCAGGCCGAGCGTCAGCTCGGGATCGCAGATGGCCGCCTTGGGCATGAGGAACGGGCTGAAGATGACCGTCTTGCGCCCGGTGTCCGAGAGCGTCGCCACGCCCGAGCGGCTCACCTCCGAGCCCGTGCCCGCGGTGGTCGGGATGGCGATCAGCGGCGGCATGTTGTCGCGCACGTACTGGTCCCCGCCCGTGGCGTCGTCATAACGCGACAAGGGCGGCTCGTGCGTGGTGAGCACCTGCACCAGCTTCGCCGCGTCCAGCGGACTGCCACCGCCAATCGCGATGATGCCGTCGCACTTGTTGGCCCGGTAGGCCTCCAGGCCCGCGAAGGCATCCCGCTCGGTGGGGTCGGGCTTCACCTCCTCGAAGGTGGCGAAGCCGACCCCGGCCTCCGTGAGGACACCGTACAGGCGCTGAGCCAGTCCGGCCTTCACCACGCCCGCGTCGGTCACCACCAGGGGGCGCTTCATGTTCAGCCGCGCCACCTGTGCGGGAAGCCGCTGCAGGGCTCCGGCCCCGAGGACGATCTTCGTGGGCCAGGACAGCTCGGTGATGCGCGGCTCGCTCGGCATGTCGAACGGTTTCATCGATATCTCCTAGATCAGCTCCATGTAGCGCTCGAGCTCCCAGTTCGTGACGGCGCGCTCGTACCGCCGCGCTTCCCAGTCACGCGTGCGCACGTAGTGGTCCACGAACTCCTCGCCGAGGATCTGCCGGGCCCGCTTCGATTCCTTCAGGAGCGTCACGGCCTCGCGGAGCGAGCGCGGCAGCACCGGCGCCTCGGCCGAGTACCCGTTGCCCGCGCACGGCTCGGGGGGCTCCACCTCGTTCTCGATGCCCCACAGGCCCGCCGCGAGGCTCGCCGCCATGCCGATGTACGCGTTCATGTCCGCGGCCGTCTGGCGGTACTCGATGCGCATGGACTTGGGGCTGTCGCCGATGACGCGCACCGCGGTGGTGCGGTTCTCCTTGCCCCAGGTGGCCGACACGGGCGCCCACGTGTTCTCCACGCTGCGCTTGTACGTGTTCACCGTGGGCCAGTAGAGCGCGGTGAACTCGGGCATCAGCTCCAGCAGGCCGCCGATGTAGTGCCGCATCGTCGTGCTCATGCCGTCGCGGGCATCGGGGTCGTGGAAGGTGTTCTCGTGCGTCTTCAGCGACCACAGCGACTGGTGGATGTGGCCCGAGCACCCCGGCAGCTTCTCGTTCACCTTCGCCATGAAGCAGGCGGTGAGCCCGTGGCGCGAGCAGATCTCCTTCACCACCGTCTTGAAGAGCGCCGCCTTGTCCGCGGCCTTCTCCAGGTCGTCGTAACGGATGGCGGCCTCGAAGACGCCCGGGCCCGTCTCCGTGTGGAAGCCCTCCAGCTCCAGCCCGAAGTCCCGGCACCCGTCCATGATGGCGTGCACCAGCGGCGCGTTCATCGAGGTGCGCAGCCACGAGTAGCCGAACATGCCCGGCGTCAGCGGCGTCAGATGCTCGTAGCCCTTCTCCTTCAGCGACTGTGGCGTCTCCTTGAAGATGAAGAACTCGTACTCGGCGCCGAACTTCGGCTGGAAGCCCATCTCCCGGGCGCGCGCGCTGATCTTCTGCAGGAGCTGACGCGGACTGGGCTCGAAGGGCGAGCCGTCCGGGTTGACGAAGTCGAGGAGGAAGGCGGCGGTGTCCGGCTCCCAGGGGATGATGCGGCCGGTGGACATGTCCACCCGGGCCTGCCCGTCCGGGTAGCCCGTGTGCCAGCCCGTCACGCGCGTGTTGTCGAGCAGCTCGTCGGTGATGTCCCAGCCGAACACCACGTCACAGAAGCCGAGCCCGCCCTTGCACGCGGAGAGGAACTTCTCCACGGACACGTACTTGCCGCGCCAGACGCCGTCCACGTCCACTCCGCCGATCTTCACCTGGCGGACGCCGTTGTCCTCGAGCCACTTGTGCAGCACGTCGATGTCGGACGGCTCGCGCAGGGGCCTGACATTGCCGCGATCCTTGTCCTTGGAGCGCGCGCGCCTGCCCGCTGGCTGCGGCAGGGTGATGACCTTCGCCTTGGAACGGTTCGCCATTGGCCTCTTCCCTCTCCTTCGCCCGACGCCCATGACCGCGCCCGGCCTTTCCTCAAATCTCCGAAGGCAGCTTCGTCCACACCGCCTTCGTCTGGAGGTAACCCTCCAGGGCGTGATGCGACAGGTCCCGGCCCCAACCGGACTCCTTGTAGCCACCGAAGGGCGCGGCATCGTCGAACTCGTTGTAGCAATTGATCCACACCACGCCGCTCTTCACCCGGCGCGCCATGGCGTGCGCCTTGGCCACGTCCCTCGTCCAGATGGAGGCCGCCAGGCCGTATTGTGTGCCGTTGGCGATCTCCAGCGCCTGGGCCTCATCCTTGAAGCGCAGGCAGGCGAGCACCGGGCCGAAGATCTCCTCCTGCGCAATCCGCATGTGCGGCTGCACGTCGCCGAAGATCGTGGGCTTCACGAAGTTGCCCCGGGCCTTGGCGCCCTCGGTGTCGCGCGAGCCGCCGGCCAGTACCTTCGCGCCCTGCTGCTTGCCGCTCTCGATGTAGCCGAGGATGGTCTCCAGCTGCTTCGCGCTCACCTGCGCGCCCATCTCGGTGCTCTCGTCGAGCGGGTTGCCCACCTTCATCCTGCTCGCGCGCTCGGCCAGCCGGGACACGAAGGCGTCATAGGCCTGCTCGTGCACCAGCACGCGGCTGCCCGCGTTGCAGATCTCCCCCTTGTTGCTGAAGATGCCCCAGAAGCACGCCTCCACGGCCTTCTCGAAGTCCGCGTCCGGCAGGATGATCTGCGGGCTCTTGCCGCCCAGCTCCAGCGTCAGCTTCTTGAGGTTGCTCGCCGCCGAGGCCTGCAGCAGCCGCCGCGCCGTGCGGCCCGAGCCGGTGAAGGAGATCTTGTCGATGTCCGGGTGGCGGGCCATGGCCTCGCCGGTGGGGTCGCCGTAGCCCGTCACCACGTTGAGCACGCCGGGAGGAATCCCCGCCTCCAGGGCGAGCTGCCCCAGCCGCATCGCCGTGAGCGGAGTGATTTCGGAGGGCTTGAGCACCACCGTGCACCCGGCCGCCAGCGCGGGGCCGAGCTTCCAGCACGCCAGACAGGTGGGGTAGTTCCACGGCACGATGGCGCCCACCACGCCCACCGGCTCCTTCAGACAGTAGGTGAGGAAGGGCCCGTCCACCGGCAGCACCTCGCCGCGGATCTTGTTGGCCCAGTCGGCGAAGTAGGACAGCGTCGCGGCGCCCGGCCCCACGTCGCCGCGCATGGCCTCGCGCAGCGTCTTGCCGTTCTCCAGGGACTCGAGCAGCGCGAGCGACTCGCGGTTCTGCCACAGCAGCTCGGAGAAGCGGCGGATGATGCGGCCGCGCTCGCTGGCGTTCATCCGCCCCCAGGGGCCGGACTCGAAGGCCCGCCGAGCGGCCTTCACCGCCTTGTCCACATCCGCCGCCGTGGCGGAGGGCACGTCGCAGATCTTCTCACCCGTGGCGGGGTTCACCACGGGAAGGGTTCCTCCCTCCACGGGGTCCACATGCTGGCCATCGATGAGCAGCTTGAGCGCCGGAAGCTGGGGAGAGAGCGAGCGAGCGTCGGTCATGAAGATTCCTCGGGAGCCCGGGCGCGCACCGGTGGCACGTGCGGGCGTCAACAACAGGAAGCGGCAGCCGAAGCTAGGGACCGCCATCCGAGGCGGCAACCCGGCCCACCGAGAGGCGAGATGAAGAACGTTCTTCTTTTGAAAGCTGGTGACGCGGCCCACGCCGTGAAGCTGAGCGTCGGTGATTACGAGCACTGGTTCGTCGAGTCGCTGGGGCGCGGAGGCTGCCGGTTCGACATCCTCCACGTACACCGGGGCGCCCGGTTGCCGGACAGCGCGGAGGGCTACGACGCGGTGATGATGACGGGCTCACCGGCGTCGGTGACGCAGCCGGAGCCGTGGATGGAGCGCTCGGCGGCGTTCATGGTGGACGCGGCGGCCCACGGCATCCCGGTGCTCGGGGTGTGCTTCGGGCACCAGTTGCTCGCGTACGCCCACGGGGCGCGTGTGGTGCGCAACACCCACGGGCGGGAGATTGGCACCGTGGAGGTGGCCCTGAGCGAGGCGGGCCGCGAGGACCCGCTCTTCCACGGCCTGCCCGAGCGCATCACCGTCCAGGCCACCCACGAGGACATCGTCGAGCACCCACCCCAGGGGGCGACGGTGCTGGCGGGCAACGCGAACACGGCCGTGCAGGCCCTGGCCTTCGGGCCGCTCATCCGGGGTGTGCAGTTCCACCCGGAGGTCCACCCGGCGGCCATGCGGGCACTGATTCTCGCCCGCGCGGAGAAGTTGGAGGTCGAAGCAACGAGCCGGGGCCATGCGCCCGGGGAGCGGGTGAACCGGCTGCTGGCGGGGCTCGCTCCCACGCCGGCCGGGCAGCGAATCCTGAGCAATTTCGTGGAGCGGTTCACCTCAGGGCGGGGCTGGGGTAGGTAGACGGTATGGCCTCGCGCTGGGACTACCTCTTCGAGTCGAAGCCCGTCCCCCTCATGGACCACATGCTGGAGGAGGTGGCGAAGCTGCTCGCCAAGGACCTCCAGCAATGGCCGCCGCCCGTCCAGGAGATCGATCTGGATGTGGGAGGCCAGTTCGCGCCGCTCTTCACCGAGCCGCCCCCGCGCCCCGTCCGGGCCGTCTACGACGAGGCGCTCCGGCTGTCGCGCTGGGAGCTGGCCCGGGAGTTGGAGGCGTACGACGACTACATGCGCAACAAGCGCTACCTGGAGCGGGGGCTGGCGCCCACGGACCGGCTGGTGCTGCTGTTTCTCAACCGGTGGATGGTGGACCACATGCTGGGCCTGGGCGAGGCCACGGAGGGGCGCGTCAACCGGCGGCTGATGTTGCAGTGCCTCGACCGCCTGGAAGCTCGCCTGAGGTTGGTTCAGACGCCCTTCTCTTGAGACCCGCCCTCCCCTCTGCGATAAGCCCGCCCATGCTGCAGCCTCACGAGTTGAATCTCCCGGCGGAGCAACGCCGCAAGCGCCTCTACATCCTGGCGGGGTTGTGGCTGACCGTCGTGGCGGTGCTGGTGCTGTTCCACTCGGTGCTGCTGCCCTTCGCGAGCGCCGCGCTGATTGCGTACCTGGTGCACCCGCTGGTGACGCGCATCAGCCACATGCAGGTGCGCGGGCGGAACATCCCCCGCTGGGTGGCCATCCTGCTCATCTACGCCCTGTTCTTCCTGGTGGCGTATCTGTTCTTCATCACGATGGTGCCGCAGCTCTACCGGGAGCTGGCGCGCATCAGCCGGGATGGGGTGGCCTTCCTCAACTCGCTCACGCCCGAGCGCATCCACCTGCTGGCCGACCGCGCCGAGGACTGGCTGCGCGCCAATGGGATTCCGGTGGCCATCGCCACGCCCGAGGACATCCGCAGCGGCGTGCCCACCACGGGCCTGTCGGTGAACCTGGAGAAGACGATCCAGGACACGGCCATGAGCCTGTCGGCCCTGGGGCGCGAGCACCTGGGGGACATCGTCACGGTGTCGCGCAACATCATCACGTCGGTGGTGGCCGGCGTGTTCATGATGTTCTTCATGCTGATGGTGGCGGCGTTCTTCTCCATCGATGCGCAGGCCATCGTGCGCTACTTCACCACGCTGGTGCCGGTGGAGTACGCGAGCGACGCGAACCTGCTGCTCGAGCGGATTGATCGCTCGCTGTCCGGCGTGGTGCGTGGGCAGGTGACCATCTGCATGGTCAACGGCGTGCTGACGGGGATTGGCCTGGTGCTGTTCGGGGTGAAGTTCGCGTTCCTGCTGGCCACGGTGGCCACGGTGTTCAGCCTCATCCCCATCTTCGGGACGATCCTGAGCTCGGTGCCCATCGTGCTGATCGCGCTGGCGGATGGGTTCCAGAAGGGGTTCGCCATCCTGCTGTGGATCATCGGCATCCACGCGCTGGAGGCGTACTTCCTCAACCCGAAGATCATGGGCTCGGCGGCGCGCATCCACCCGGTCATCGTGGCCTTCAGCCTGATTGCCGGAGAGAAGATGTTCGGGCTGGTGGGGGCGCTGTTCGCGGTGCCCGTGGCCTCCATCGTGGTGGCCTGCTTCGACTACGCCCGTCTCAAGGCCCAGCCCCGGCTGGGCGAGGTGCCCGTGCACCTGGAGCCGCCGAAGTAGCCAATATCCCCTCTCCCGACGCGGGTTCCAACCCGTTCACCCCCTCTGGCTCACGGGTTGGAGAACGGACCCATGTACCCTCACCCCGACCCTCTCCCGGAGGGCGAGGGAGGAGTGGGGAACCCGGGTTCCGCTGGTGACGGGAAGTGTTGCGGCGGGCTCAACCCTGGCAGGCGGCCTCGCAGCGCGAGTTCCGGCAGAAGACGTAGCAGCGCCCGCAGTCGAGCCCATCCGCCGGGCAGTTGTTGGTGCACCGCACGTTGCTGCAGTCGGGCCCGTCCTGCACGTGGGTGGGGTTGGTGCCCAGCCCACAGCAGGCGTTCCCCGTGCAATCCGAGTCCTGGTAGCAGATGCGATTGGACAACGGCGCGGGGTTGCCGCCGGAGTCCGGGTCGATCGGCTCGCACCCGGTGGCCAATCCGAGCACCGCCCCCAGCACGAGGGCGGACAGAGACACAGAACGGGTGCGGCGCATCGAGCGACTCCCTCCCGGGGACTACCGGTTCATCGAGCCAAGGAACTCCGTGTTCGACGCGGTCGAACGCATGTGCTTGAGCACGAACTCCATCGCGTCGATCGGCGTGAACGGGTGCAGCACCTGACGGAGCGCCGTGATCCGGATGAGGTCCGCGGCGGGCAGCAGCAGCTCTTCCTTGCGCGTACCGGACTTGTTGATGTCCAGCGTCGGGAAGATGCGCTTCTCCATCAGCTTGCGGTCCAGGACGATTTCCGAGTTACCGGTGCCCTTGAACTCCTCGAAGATGACCTCGTCCATGCGGCTGCCGGTGTCGATGAGCGCGGTGCCGATGATGGTGAGGCTGCCGCCCTCCTCGATGTTGCGCGCGGCGCCGAAGAAGCGCTTGGGCTTGTGCAGCGCGTTGGCGTCCACACCGCCGGAGAGAATCTTGCCCGAGGCCGGCACCACCGTGTTGTAGGCGCGCGCCAGACGGGTGATGGAGTCCAGGAGGATGCACACGTCGTACTTCTGCTCGACCAGGCGCTTGGCCTTGTCGATGACCATCTCCGCCACCTGCACGTGACGCGTGGCCGGCTCGTCGAAGGTGGAGCTCACCACCTCGCCGCGCACGTTGCGCTCCATGTCCGTCACTTCCTCGGGGCGCTCGTCCACCAGGAGAACAATCAGGTACACGTCCGGGTGGTTCTTCGAGATGGCGTGCGCGATGTTCTGCAGCAGCACCGTCTTACCGGCCTTCGGGGGCGCGACAATCAGGCAGCGCTGGCCCAGGCCGATGGGGCAGAACATGTCGATGATGCGCGTGGTCATCTCCGAGCCCTCGTGCTCCAGCTTGAGCTTGCGGGTCGGATAGAGCGGCGTGAGGTTGTCGAAGAGGATGCGCTCGCGGGCCGCCTCGGACAGCGGATCCGTGAAGTTGACCCGGTCCACCTTCTGCAGCGCGAAGAAGCGCTCGCCCTCGCGCGGCTGGCGGATGGGGCCCGTCACCGTGTCGCCCGGCCGCAGGTTGAAGCGGCGCACCTGCGACGGCGACACGTAGATGTCGTCCGGGCTCGGCTGGTAGTCGCTGTCCGCGCTGCGCAGGAAGCCGAAGCCGTCGCTGAGCAGCTCCATCACGCCCTCGGCGTGCACCTCGAACTTCTTGTCCGCGATGCCCGACAGCAGCGAGAAGATGAGATCCTGCTTCTTCAGGCCCTGGTAGCCCTCGACACCGAAGTCGTGGGCCATCTTCGCCAGGTCGGTGATCTTCATCCGCTTCAGGTCATTGAGCTTGATGACCTGCATGGGAGCGCCGTCGCGCGTCACCTCGGTGACCACGGGCGTCTCGGCCGGCTCGGGAGCCGCGGGCTGCGCGGCGGGCTCCTCGTCGTGCACGGCGTGGGCGCGGACCTCCTGGTACTCCTCGTCTCTGAGGGGGTGGGAGGGCATCGGCGTCAGCACCGGGCGCGGCGTCTCGGCCACGGCGGGAGACTCGGACTCGGTCTCGGTGTCGGTGTCCTCCTCCCGACGGCTCGTCGCCCGGCGGCGCGCCGGCTTGTCGGTGTCGTCCCGGTCCGCGGTCTTCGCCCGCGTCGTGCGACGCTTGGGCTTGTCCTCGACTTCGACGGGAACCAGGAGCTTCTCTTTGGGGGAACGGGCTTTGGCCATGATGTGGGGGGATTGCTGCTTGGCTGGGGCGCCCTGGGGTACGCGGTAGGCGAAACACCCTCAGAGCGGCACTCGGGCTCCCTTCTTGCCGGGACCTCGCGAGTGGTGGAACCTTGCGCTGGGAAGAGATGGGGCTTGGAGGTGGGACAACAACCCTCATGAGCCGCTGCAAGAGGTTATTGACCACCTCCGGAGCTGTCAAGGCATCCTCGCTTCCTGCCCAGTCAGGCAGCCGACGCCCCGAATTTTTTCAGTCCAGCCGCCGAGCCTTCATCCTTGAACTCCTCGAAGACCGCCGACGCCGCCCGAATCGAGCAACTCCGCCGCGAGCTCGCCCACCACAACCACCGCTACTACGTGCTGGACTCGCCGGAGATCAGCGACGCGGAATACGACCGGCTCATCCGCGAGCTGCAGGAGCTGGAGGCCCGGCACCCGGACCTCATCACGGTGGACTCGCCGACCCAGCGGGTGGGCGGAGCGCCCGCCGAGAAGTTCGAGAAGGTGGTCCACCGCGCTCCGATGCTCTCGTTGGCCAACGTCTTCGGCGACGAAGAGCTTTCCGATTTCGACGAGCGGATCCGCCGTCAGACGGGCCTTTCGCAGGTCGCCTACGTCTGCGAGCCCAAGCTCGATGGCCTGGCCATCACCCTGCTCTACGAGCAGGGCCGCTTCGTCCGGGGCGCCACGCGCGGTGACGGCACCGAGGGCGAGGACGTGAGCGCCAACCTGCGCACCATCCGCGGCCTGCCCATGGAGCTGCTGCCCCAGGACGGGGTGAAGGTGCCCGGCTCGCTCGAGGTGCGCGGCGAGGTCTTCATCTCCAAGAAGGACTTCAAGAAGCTCAACGACGCGCGCGAGCAGGAGGGCGAGCCGCTCTTCGCCAACCCGCGCAACGCCGCCGCCGGCAGCCTGCGCCAGTTGGACCCGCGCATCACCGCCTCGCGCCCGCTCTCCGTCTACCTGTACGAGTGCGTGCCCGGCGAGGGCGTGCCGGCCTTCCGCTCGCACGCGGAGAAGCTTGAGTACCTCAAGTCGCTCGGGCTGCCGGTGAACCGGTACGTGCGCGTGCCGGGGGTGGACGGGGTGCGCGAGCAGTACCGCGCCTCCGTCGACGGCCGCCATGCCCTGCCCTTCGAGGTGGACGGCATGGTGGTGAAGGTGGACGAGGAGGACCTGCGCCAGCGGCTGGGACAGATTTCGAAGAGCCCGCGCTGGGCGGTGGCCTACAAGTTCCCGCCCGAGGAGGAGGCGACCCTGGTGGAGGACATCCAGGTGTACGTGGGCCGCACGGGCGCGCTCACGCCGGTGGCGCACCTCAAGCCGGTGAAGGTGGGCGGCGTCACCGTGAGCCGCGCCACCCTGCACAACGAGGACGAGCTGCGCCGCAAGGACGTGCGCAAGGGCGACACCGTCTTCATCCGCCGCGCCGGGGACGTCATCCCCGAAATCGTGAAGGTGGTGGAGTCCAAGCGGCCCGAGGGCGCCCAGCCCTTCGTCTTCCCCACCGAGTGCCCCGTCTGCCACGCGGCGGCCGTCCGGGATGACGAGGGCACCATCATCCGCTGCACGGGCGCCACCTGCCCCGCGCAGCTGGTGGAGAAGGTGCGCCACTTCGCCTCGCGCACGGCCATGGACGTGGACGGCCTGGGCGAGAAGCTGGCCGCGCAGCTGGTGGAGACGGGGCTGGTGAAGAGCTTCGCGGACCTCTACCACCTCACCAGGGGCCGGCTGCTCGAGCTGGAGCGCATGGGCGAGAAGAGCGCGGACAACCTGCTGTCCAACATCGAGCGCTCCAAGCAGACGACGCAGCCGCGCTTCCTCTACGCGCTCGGCATCCGCCACGTGGGCGAGGCCACCGCCAAGACGCTCGCCGAGGCCTTCCCGGACGTGCGCCAGCTCTTCGACGCCAGCCTGGAGGACATCACCCGCGTCAAGGACGTGGGCCCCACCATGGCCCAGGTCATCCACTCCTTCTTCCGCGAGCCGCGGAACCGCGAGGCCATCGAGGCCCTGCTGGCCGCGGGCGTCACGCCGGCCGCGCCCCGGGTGGTCAAGGGCGGCGTCTTCGCCGGCAAGACGGTGGTCCTCACCGGCGGCATGAGCGGGATGAGCCGCGACCAGGCCAAGGAGGAAATCGAACGCCGGGGGGGCAAGGTGTCGGGAAGTGTCTCGCGCAAGACTGACATGGTGGTGGCGGGCGAGGACGCCGGTAGCAAGCTGAAGAAGGCCCAGGAACTCGGGGTAAGAATCCTGGACGAGCAGGCGTTCCTCCAGCTTTTGCAGTCCGACGCCAGAGGGTAGAAGGGCGGGCACCATGGACAGGCGGCGAGCAAGCCTCCGGATTCGAGGCAAGGTGCAAGGGGTGTTCTACAGGGAGAGCGCCCGCACCGAGGCGTTGCGTCTCGGCCTGACGGGATGGGTACGCAACCTCTCCGACGGGTCCGTGGAGGCCATCGTGGAGGGAGCACCGGAGGTCATCGAGTCGTTCGTCACCTGGTGCCATCGTGGCCCCACGCAGGCCCGGGTGACGGATGTGGAGCGCGCCGATTCCGAGGCGCGTGGGGAGTTCAGCACCTTCACCGTGGAGCGTAGCTCATGACTCCCTATGCGCTGGCTTCTCTGCCGGCCATGCTGGGTATCAAGTCCGGCAGCAAGGTTTCCGTCATCAACCCCCCGCGGGGGTTCGTCCAGCGGCTCAACCCGCTGCCCGAGGGGGTGGAGTTCCTCATCACCGCCCAGACGGGCCTGGACGTCATCCTCTTCTTCACCCAGGACGCGCACGAGCTCGTCCAGCGCCTGCCGGCCCTCTCGCGCGCCATGGCGCTCACCGGGGGCATCTGGGTGTGCTGGCCCAGCGGCGAGGGGATTAAAACGTCCCTCTCCGAGGACTTCATCCGCCAGGCCGCGTTGGACATCGGCATGGTGGACAACAAGATCTGCATCATCGACAGCACCTGGACGGGCCTGCGCCTGGTGCGCCGCCCCCGGGGAAGGCTGGACAAGCCGGAGAACCGGAAGAAGGCGCCCACCGCCCAGGCCTAGGGGCGGCCGGGCGAGCTGCTGGAAGGCGGACATTTTCCATGTCTCGCCTTTACAGGTCGTATCAGGCGTGAAAACCTTTTGGCGTTTTCGGGCCTTGGGACGTTCCACCAGGGGTGGGGCGTTCGGGGTCCAAGTGGATTTTTGATTTTTGAGACGGGTGCGTTCCCAGGACACCAGGGGGCGCCGCTGCACCGGGTCTCTATCGCCCCCCCAAGGCGCCCGCGGATGGGCACCGACCGGGTGTGGAAGGAAGAGGACGGGCGGTAGGCGTGCCAGGGGACTCCGGAACGCTCGATTGGAAGTGAGTCCCCGCCCGGCAGGGTGCCGGTAGCCGCGGGGCCAACATGAACTCGGAGGAGCAGGCCCTGGTCCCCTCAACCCTCACCCGCTCGGAGACAGCCGGAGGAGCCCCCGCACAGGGGCCGTCCAGCGTCCGCGCGCGCCGAGGGCCTGGGGCCGCCTCTCCCCTCGCAGCGCGCTCGGAAGCGGGAGACGCCGTCGCCTCCCGTCCGCCGGAGCTCACGCATCCGCGCGCGCGCCCAGGATTCATCAATGAGCAGCATCCTCGTCATCAACGCGGCGGGCCGGGAGACCCGTGTGGCCCTCGTCGAGACCGGGCACATCGCGGAGTTCTACCTCGAGCGTAAGAAGGACAAGGGAATCGTCGGAAACATCTACAAGGGCCGCGTCGTCCGGGTGCTCCCGGGCATGCAGGCGGCCTTCGTGGATATCGGCCTGGAGAAGGCCGCGTTCCTGTACGTCAGCGACGTCGTCTACGACCCGGACTTCGCGCGCGCCCAGTTCGAGCTGACCGAGGGCGAGCACGACGACGCCCCGGAAGTGCCCGAGGAGTCCGAGGCCATGGCCGCCGAGGCCGCCCATGATGAGTCGGGCGCCGAGGTGGACGCCGAGGTGCACGAGCACGCCGCTCCCGGTGGCGAGGCGCCCCCCGCCGTCGAGGAGCCCGAGCACCACGCCGAGGAGCACCGCGCCGAGGAGCCCGCCCCCGTGGCCGCTCCCGCCGAGCCGGTGGCCGCGGCGGCTCCATCCGAGCCGGTGGCCGCCGCCGAGCCCGTGGCCGTGGCCGCCCCCGCCGAGCCGGTGAACGTCTCGCAGGCCTCGATGGCGCCGGTGGAGTCCTCGCCCGTGAGCGTGGAGGCCCAGGTGGCTCCGGCCGCGGAGGCCGTCGCGGCGATGCCCGCCACCGAGGGCTCCGTGGCCCTGGCGCTGGCTCCCGAGCCGTCCACCGTCCCCGGTGAGCAGGCCGCCGTGGCCCCCGCCGCCCCGGCCGAGGCCCCCGCGCAGCGTCCCGAGACGGCCGCCGGTGAGCGCCGGGCTCCGCGTGAGAACCGCGAGGCCGCTCGCGAGGCCCGTGAGGCCCGCCGCGAGCAGAAGGACCGCGAGCGCGAGAAGGACAAGGCCCGCAAGCAGCGCGAGGAGCAGCAGCGCAAGCGCGAGGAGGAGAAGTCCAAGCCTCGCAAGACGGCCAAGATCGAGGAGCTGCTGAAGGTGGGCCAGGAGGTCGTGGTCCAGATCTCCAAGGATCCCATCGGCACCAAGGGCGCGCGCCTCACCTCGCACATCTCCATCCCGGGCCGCCACCTGGTGTTCATGCCCACGGTGGACCACGTGGGCATCAGCCGCCGCATCTCCAACGAGAAGGAGCGCAAGCGCCTGCGGGAGATTGTCGACCGGCTGCGTCCGCCCGGGACGGGCTTCATCGTGCGCACGGTGGCCGAGAACGTGCCGCAGGAGAAGCTCGAGACCGACATCCGCTTCCTCATCGAGGTGTGGAACCAGGTGGTGCGCCGCAACGAGAAGCGCGGTGGCCCCGGCCTGCTGCACCCCGACCTGGACCTCATCCTGCGCGCCACGCGCGACCTCTTCGCCCACGATGTGGAGAAGCTGGTGGTCGATGACCGCGAGGAGTACGAGCGCATCCTCGGCTTCGTGAACGCGCAGGACCCGGCGCTCAAGGACCGGGTGGTGCTCCACGAGTCGGACGAGCCCATCTTCGACGCGTACGGGATTGAACACGAGCTGCAGCGCGCCACCCAGCGCAAGGTGTGGCTCAAGAGCGGCGGCTACCTGATCATCGACCAGGCCGAGGCGCTCACCGCCATCGACGTCAACTCGGGCCGGTACGTGGGCAAGAAGAGCCTCGAGGAGACGATCACCAAGATCAACGTCGAGGCGGCCAAGGAGATCGTCTACCAGCTGCGGCTGCGCAACATCGGCGGCATCATCATCTGCGACTTCATCGACATGGAGAAGCCGCAGAACCGGGACAAGGTCTTCAAGTCGCTGCAGGAGGCGCTGGGCCGGGACAAGGCCAAGACGAACGTGCTGCGCATCTCCGAGCTGGGCCTGGTGGAGATGACGCGCAAGCGCGTGCGCGAGTCCATCGGCCGCGTGCTGCACGAGGATTGCCCGTACTGCGACGGCAAGGGCTTCGTGAAGACGGCGACCACGGTGGCCTACGAGATCTTCGGGGAGATCCGCCGCGAGGCGCCGGGCTACAAGGACCCGACGCTGGTCATCAACTGCAACGCCGAGGTGGCGCGGCTGCTCCAGGGCGAGGAGCGGCAGGAGCTGCGGCACCTGATGGACCGCTACAACAAGTCCATCCAGGTGAAGGCGCAGCAGAACTACCACCGCGAGCAGTACGACATCTACGGCCGCAGCGCGCAGGGCGGGGACCACAAGGTGGCCTCGTCGCCGGGCTCGGGTGACGGCGAGCTGTCCATGCAGCGGCGGCCCGAGAGCGGCGGTGGCGAGCGGAGCCTGCGCGAGGGTGGCCGTGACCGCGATCGTGACCGGGGTGGTGGCCGTGACCGGGGTGAGCGCGGCGAGCGCGGTGACCGGGGTGGTGGTGGTGGTGGCCGTGACCGCAACGAGCGGGGCGAGCGTGGCGACCGTGGAGAGCGCGGGGAGCGGAGTGGTGGTGGCCGTGACCGCGACCGTGACCGGGGAGACCGGGGCGGTGGTGGCCGCGACCGGGACCGGGACCGCAACCGGGGCGAGCAGCAGCGCCGACCCGAGCAGCGTGAAGGACGTGGCCAGCAGCAGGGACAGGCAGGCGAGCAGCCGAACGCGGGTGGCACGCCTCCGAAGCCGCCGAGCGGCAATGGCGGCAACGAGTCCGGCGGCAACACCTGAGCCCAACCTCCCCTCTCCCCTCGGGAGAGGGACGGGGTGAGGGTGCCGGGCCCACCGTGGAGCACCACCGTGGGCCCCGAGCCCCCTCCCCCTGGCCGAGCCGCCCTGGCATTGGCTAGCCTTCGCCTCCCCCGGATGCGGCCCTTCACCCCTCTCTTCCTCAAGCGACTGCGCACCAACGCGCTGCAGTGGGCCCGGCGCACCTGGGCTCCGCTGGAGCGAACGCGCATGGGCCGCTTCGCCACGGACACGTTCGTGGCGGTGCGCGGCCTCGCCCGAGGCTTCCAGGGCGAGAACATCCGCCTGCGGGCCGCGGCGCTCACCTACATCAGCGTCTTCTCCCTGGTGCCGCTGCTGACGGTGGTGGTGGCCCTGCTGGGCGCCTACCACCAACAGGCGGTCCAGCATCGCCTGCGCGAGTTCATCTTCGCGGTGATGGCTCCGGGCGTGCGCGAGGAGTCGGCGGCCTTCCTCGAGGGCTTCCTGGAGCCGGGACACACGACGGCGATTGGAAGCGCGGGCTTCCTCGGACTGCTCTTCTCGGCGGGCTCGCTGCTGCACAACATCGACGTCTCGCTGAACGAAATCTGGGGCGTGAAGAACCACCGCTCGTGGGTGGTGCGCGGGCTCATCTACGCGGGGCTGCTGTTGCTGGGGCCGCTGATGCTGGCCATCTCGCTCACGGGGACGGGCGTGGTCCGCTCCTTCCTGGAGGGCACCCACGCGCCGCTCGTCGTGGACCTCTTCGAGCTGCTGTTCGGCGCCCTGTCTCCGCTCGTCGCGGCGGGTGGGCTCACCCTGCTCTACTACGTGACGCCCAACACCCACCTGCGCCTGCGCTCGGCGCTCTCGGGAGGGCTGGTGGCGGGGGCGGCCTGGAGCGTGGCGCGGCATGTGTACACGGGCGTCGCCGCGTACAGCTTCCGCCACAACCCGCTCTACGCCTCGCTGGGCGCCCTGCCCATGTTCCTCGCGTGGCTGTACGTGGACTGGCTCCTCTTCCTCATCGGCGCCCGCCTCTCCTACGCGGTGGAGCACGCCACGTTCCGGGACTCGCTGTGGGCCTTCGGGGCCCACCCGCGCGCCCGGGAGCTGGTGGCGGCCCGGGTGGCCCAGGAGGCCACGCTCGTCTGGTTCGACGGAGGAACGCCCCCGCTCCCCCGCGACCTGGCCCTGCGCCTCCGGGTCGCCGAGGCGCTCGTCGACGAGGTGGTGGACCACCTGGAGGAGGCGGGTCTGCTCGAGCGCCACCGCAATGGAGGCCTCCTGCCAGCCCGTGCTCCGGCCGAGCTGACCCTGGCCGACCTGACGCTCGCCGTCCACGGTGTCTACAACCCTGTCGAGCCGGGAACCCACACCACCCCACGCGCCGCCGGTTTCGAGGTCCTGAACGCCTTCTTCCGGGAGTCGGACCGGGCGGGACTCGACGTGCTGCGTCGGACGCGGTGGGTGGACCTCGCCATCCTGGTGCGCCCGGGGCTCGCTGAAGCCCAGCAGGCGGCCACGGCGGCGACCCCGTCCCTGGCACCGTCTCCGAGCGAGACGACGGCCGGAAGCGGAAATCCGTAACGTTTCTAGGAGGTTGGCGGACCTCGCGCCTTGCGCGCCCCACCGGTTCTGTTATCGTTTCGGAATTCGACCACGGGCCAAGCGCCCTGTTTCCGAGGGGTTACGCGGTTTGCGGGAGCGTGCGATGCTGAAGTCCGATCTGATCAACGTCCTCGTCGGCAAGAAGGGGATGACGCAGAAACAGGCCGAGGCCACAGTCGAGACGATCTTCGAGTCCATGAAGGAGGCGCTCTGCCGCGGGGAGAACATCGAGATCCGCGGGCTGGGCGCCTTCCATGTGAAGAACTACCAGGGCTATCAGGGCCGCAATCCGAAGACGGGGCAGATCATCCCGGTGAAGCCCAAGCGGGGCCTGTTGTTCCGCACGGGCAAGGAGCTGCGCGACCGGGTCAACCGGCCGGCCCCCCAGACGCCGCAGTCGGACATCTCGTTCGACCCCAAGAGCGGCAGCGGCACCTACTAACCTCCGCTCACCGCCCCAGGGCCACGGGCGACAGCCGCCCCAGTGGGCGAATCTGCAGGTTCATGTCCAGCTCGCCATAGGTGAGCACCGCGACGTCCGGAAAGGCGCCCTCGCACAGCTTGCGCAGGGTGCGCCGGACGTCGGGAGCCGTGAGCAGCACCGTCTGCCCACCTGAGGCGATGTGCTTCACCCCCTCGAGAATCTCCGCCACCCGCTCGGGCGAGGGCGCTGGCCCGCGGGGCCCACCGGAGCGCAGCGTCTCCTCGATCTCCGGATCCACCAGGTAGGCGAAGAGCGGCCCGGACGGGGCGAACTTGTGGCTGAGGTAGCGGGACAGTGCCTGACGGCAGCGCTCGGCCAGGGCCGTGGCATCACCCTCGGTCGTGGGAGCCACCAGCGCCTCGAGGATGGCGCGCATGTTCCGGATGCTCACCTGCTCCTCCACGAGCTTGCGCAACACCTCGGTGAGCAGCGGCAGCGGGACCTTCTGGAGCGCCTCCTTCACCAACGTGGGGGCCTGGGCCTCGAGCCCATCCAACAGCCCCTGCACCTCCTGGATGCCGAGGAACCCCGCCGACCGTGCGCGAATGATGCTCCGCAGGTGCTCGGCGATGAGCTCCCCGGCGCTCCGAAGCGGCACCTGCGCCAGCTCCAGGCGTGCGCGCGCTTCCGCGGACACGCGGCTGATGGGCTTGCCGGTGGAGGGCTCCAGCGCGGGCTCCGCCTTCAGCTCCAGGAAGGCCAGCTCCTCCGGCTGCGCCAACGCATAGAGCGCTCCGGGCACCACCTGGCCCATCGCCGCGGGCACCTCGTCGACCAGGATGCGGTAGCTCCCCGCGGGCAGATACGCGGCCTCGGTCCGCACCCGGATGCCCGGCACGCGCACGCCCAGCTCGTAGAAGAGCTCGTCCCGTATCCGGTTGAGCACCTGGTGCACGAACGCGCCCCCATTCTCCTGGGCCAGCGGGGTGAGGTCCGGCGCGAGGTCCACCGTCAGCGGAGCCACGCCCACCGGGGCCACCGTGCTCTCGGGAGGCGCTCCCGGCCCGCCCTGAGCCGCTTCCCCAGCTTCGGCTCCGCCCTCGGCCCGAGCCACGGCGGCGCCCTCCTCCGCCACGCTGGCCTTCATCCGCGCGACGGCATGCGCCAGCACGCCCAGGACCACGGCCAGCCCGAAGAACGTCAGGTGCGGCATCCCCGGCATCGCGGCGAGGGCCACGCAGAGCCCCGCCACCACCCAGAGCGCCCGGGCCTCTCCGAAGAGCTGCGAGCCAATCTCCGCACCGAGCGAGTCGTCCTCCTTCTCCGAGGCCACGCGCGTGACGACGAGGCCCGCCGCCACCGCGATGCACAGGGAGGGAATCTGTGACACCAGCCCGTCGCCGATGGCGATGAGCGCATAGGTAGAGGCCGCTTCGGCCATCGACATTCCGTTCTGCAGGACGCCGATGCAGATGCCACCCAGGAGGTTCACCGCGACGATGACCAGGCCAGCGATGACATCGCCCTTCACGAACTTCATCGCGCCATCCATGGCGCCGAACATCTGCGACTCGCGCTCCAGGTTCCGGCGCCGGCGGCGCGCCTGTGCCTGATCAATGGCCCCCGCGCGCAGGTCCGCGTCGATGGACATCTGCTTGCCCGGCATCGCGTCCAGGGTGAAGCGCGCGGAGACCTCGGCCACGCGCTCGGCGCCCTTGGCCACCACCAGGAACTGTACCAGCGTGAGAATCGCGAAGATGACCGCGCCCACGACGTAGTCCCCCCGCACCACGAACTCGCCGAACGCCTGGATGACCTCGCCCGCATGCCCCTCCGCAAGCGCCAGCCGCGTGGACGACACGTTGAGCGCGAGCCGGAAGAGCGTGGTGAACAGCAGCAGCGTCGGGAAGGACGTCACCTTCAGCGCGTCCCGGGCGTAGAGCGCCGCCACCAACAGCGCCACCGCCGCCGCCAGATTGATGGCCAGCCCCAGGTCCAGCAGCCAGGGCGGCAGCGGGATGATGAGGGCACCGAGCACCGCGGCCATCGCCACCGCGAGCACCACATCCGAGGACTTGCGCGCCCTCACGAGAATCTTCATCAGTTGGTTCATGACGTCTGCCTCCGTGGATGGTCGTCCACGTCCTGCGACTCCTGCGCTACCCGGAGGACCGCCGCGGCGGCCTGGTACAGTTCCTCGGGGATCTCCTCCCCGACGTCGTAGTGGATGAGGCTGCGGGCCAGCGGCACGTCCCGGACCACCGGAACTCCGAGCCGCTCGGCCTCACGCCGCAGGGAGAGCGCGTCCGCCTCCCGCCCCTTGGCGACGAGGTAGGGCGCCTCACACTCTTCCGTGGCATAGCGGAGCGCGATCGCGATGTGCGTGGGGTTGACGACCACGACACTCGCCTTCTGCACTCCACGTGCCGGACCTCCCGCCGCCAATTGCCGGTGCAACGCCTTGCGCTGGCCCTTGTGGTGCGGGTCGCCCTCGCTCTCCTTGTGCTCCCGCTTCACTTCCTCGCGCGTCATCATCAGGTCCTTCACGTGTTTGCGGCGTGCGAGCGCGTAGTCCCCCACGCCCAGCACCACGAGCACGCACGCGAGCCGGACGGTGAGCGGCCCGAGCCGGCCCAGGATGTGCTCCAACCCCAACGTCCCCTCCAGCCAGGCCGTGCGCAGCACGTCCGGTCCGGCCTCCACGGCCGCGCTCCAGACGAGCCACGCCACCACCGCGGCCACGAGCAGCGCCTTGCCCAGCTCGATGAGCGGTCTCAGGCTGAAGAGCTTCTTCAAGCCCTCCGCCGGGTTGATGCGCTCGAGCTTGGGCATCGCGTGCTCCGCGTTCAGCTCGAAGCCCACCGTGGCCACGGACACCGCGAGCGACGCCAGCAGTGCGCCACCGAGCGCGGGCCCCACCAGGAGCGCCATCAATCCCACGGCTTCCGTCAATGCACCCGTGGACTCCTGGTGCAGCATCAACCGGGCCGTCCACTCCTTCAGCCTCGCGAAACCCGCGGGTGCCGACGCGGTGAGGCCGAGCAGCCCTCCGAGTGTCACCACGCTGGAGGACAGCAGACGGCTGCGCGGAATCTGTCCCTTGCGGCGCGCCTCGCGCAGACGCTTCGCCGAGGGTTGTTCCGTCTTCTCGCTCACCGCGCCACCTCCCCGAGCCGGAACAGCGCCCCGTCCACCGAGAGAAAGCCCGCGAGCAGCCGCTCACAGAGGATGCCCACCGCCAGCCACAGCAAGGCACCTCCCGCGAGGATGCGCAGCGGTGCTCCGAGGTCCTGGAGATTCACCTGGGGCGCGGCGCGCGACACCATCCCCAACAAACAGTCCACCGCCATCACCGCCGCGGCGATGGGCGCGCCCACCGCGAGCCCCGTGGCCATCGCCCCCCCAGCGAGCCCCACCACATGCATCACCGCCGCCTCGGTGGGCACATACGCACCGAGCCTCACCCAGCCAAAGCCACGCACCAGCCCGGAGAGCACGACGGGCATCAGCCCGCCCGTCACCACCAGTCCGACGAGGAGCTGGTAGAGCGCGTCCCCCGTGGCGGATTCGCGCGTCCCGGCTACGGGCAGGCTCGCCTCCGCCGAGGTGCCACGGAACAGGTCGATGAAGCGCCCGCCCATCCGCGCTGCATCGAAGGGCAGCGCCGCCACCAACCCCACGGACGTGCCATAGGTGAGCTCCTTCATCGCCAGAGCCGCCAGCTGCAGCGGTGTCTCCACCGGTTCCGGCAGGGACACGCCCGCGACATGGTGCAGGAAGAGCGCGAGGCTCAGCACCAGGGCGAGCTTCACCGTCGTCGGCGCCGCTTGCCCTCCCAACAGGGGACAGAGGAAGGCCACCGGCAGCAGGCGGGCGGAGCACAGGGCCACCGCCACCATGCTCGGGCCCAGCGGCGCCAATTGTGCGCGAAGCAGCTCGAGGTTCACCCGCCGACCTCCGCGATGACCCTCAAGACCTGATGCGCGAAGAGCGTGAGCTGTCCGGCGATCCACGGCCCTGCCACCACCAGGGCCAGCACCGCCGCGCACAGCTTGGGCACCACCGTGAGAGTGCTCTCCTGCAGCTGCGTCGTGGCCTGGAAGAGACTCATCAGAAACCCCACCACCAGACTGGCTCCAATGGGCGGGAGGGAAGCGAGCACCATCAGCAGCAGCGCCTCGCGGCCCAGTGAGAGCAGGACGTCCTGGCTCATGGCATCACCGGTAGCCGAGGATGAGGCCCCGCGCGAGCAGCGCCCAGCCATCCACGGCGACGAAGAGGAGGATCTTGAAAGGCAGGCTCACCTGGCTCGGAGACAACGACTGCATGCCGAGCGCGAGCAGGATGTTGGCGACAACCATGTCCAGCACGAGGAACGGCAGGAAGACGAGGAAGCCAATCTGGAAGGCCTCCGTCAGCTCCGTGATGACGAAGGCGGGAATGACCACGAAGAGATCGTCCTCGTGCACCGCGTCGGCTTCGTCCGGCGGCCGCAGCTCGCGCGCCAGGTCCAGGAAGCGGGCCCGCTCCTCCGGACTGCCATGCTTCACCAGGAAGGTACGCAGCGGCTCGGTCACCCTGCCCGCCGCGCTGAGGATCTGCGCACCGGAGCCGACGTCCTGGTAGACGGCCTGCCCCACGTCGTACATGCGCTCCATCACCGGCGCCATGATGTGCCCCGTCAGCACCGCCGCGAGCCCCGTGAGAACGATGGTGGGCGGTGCCTGCTGCGTTCCCATCGCCGAGCGCGCCAGTGACAGCACCACGGCGATCTTCGAGAAGCTCGTCAGCATCAGCACCGCGAACGGCAGCAGCGACATCAGCGCCAGCATCCCCATCATCGACAACGGGCTGCCGGCGAAGGACAGCTGCGAGAGCGGTGTCTCCGCCGCCAAGGCCAGCCCGGGAAGGAGCACGCCCGACACGAGCAACACGCGGCTCATGACAAGGTCTCCTTCTCGTGGGAGCGGGCCACCGCGCGCCGCCTCGACCGGGTCTTCACCCGCACCGGCGTGTGCGCCCGGCGGATCTCCGCGAAGGAGTCCCCGAAGGCCACCAGGTAGCGGCTCCCCTCCACCTCCACCAGTGCCAATCCGCAACGCTGCGACAGGCCCGTCCTGGACACCACCCTCATGCGCTCGGTGAGGGCGAAGCGGACATCGGCCCGTCCACGCCGCATGAGCCACCACCCCAGGCCCCCCAGGGCCGCGGCCCCCAACAGCCACCGGGCCAACACGGCCGCCGAGACGCCTCCCAGGGGTGCCAGCGCCGCCAGCCCGAGCACGAGCCCCAGCGCCAGCAGCAGCTTGTTTCTCGGAGACACGGAGTCGAACAGGGTCTTCATCGGCGCGCTCACGGCAGCAGGGTGAGGATGCGGGCCCCCACCTCTCCCTCGATGTCCACCAACTCCGCCCGCGCTACCGCCCGGTCTCCCACTCGCAGCAGCACCGGCTCGCTCGCGTTGATGTGCAGCGGCAGCAGTGCGCCCGGCTTCAGCCCCGCCAGCTCCGAGAGCGGCAGCAGCAGCCGCGTCAGCTCGATCTCCACTTCCACCGGCAACGGGGGCATTCCCTCGCTCCGCTCGACTACGGTCGCCATGTCCGACTCCTGGAAAAGTCCGCGCCTGCGCGCGTGGTTCAACGAGAAACCCTCGGGCGTGAAGTCACCCGTCAGCTCGAAGCCGCGCAGGGCGAGGCGCCCGGGACCCGACAGGCCCGTGCCCTCCTGGCGCAGCCCGTCGAAGAGCACGACATCCCCCGGCCCGAGTGACTCCAGCGCCGTGCGCGGCAGCGATGTGCTGCCCACGAAGCAGCGGGCCTCCAGCCGCGCCGCCAGCACCTCGGGCGCGAGCTCCACGTCTCGCTCCGCGGGCAGCTCCTTCAACGCCCCTTCGAGCACCACCGCGGGCAGGACCAGCCGCCCCCCCGCCGTCGTCTGTCCCACCGTCACCGTCAGCTCCACGCCCAGGTGACGCTGCCGGGCATCGAGGCGCGTCAACGCCTCCGTGCGATTCATCGTCACCCCGACGAGGCGCGGACCGAATCTCCGCTCCAACTCCGGCTGGCCACGCAGCGCGCACAGCGCCGACAGGCCCAGGAAGGCGAAGGAGGCTTCCTCCAGGCGCGTCAGCTCCGTGATGGGTCCGGGCTTCGTCCCCGCCCCCGCCAGGCGCTCCAGCGCGGCGAAGAGCACCGGCGGCTCCAGCTCCAGCACCCCCATCCCTCCCGTCGCCGACAGCTCCACCAGCGCGAAGGCCGCCGTGTGCGCCAACCCCGCCGCCGGCATCACCACCGCCTCCAGCAATCGCGCCTCGGCTCGGACGGGGCACCCCAGCTCCCGTCCGAGTGCCTCGCACACGCCCTGCAACGCCTGCCTCGCGAGCCGCACCACCTGGGGCCGCTCGTGCAGCGTCACGTGGGCCCGTGCCAACCGGCGCGTGCCGAGCCGGCGCAGCGTCATCGGCTTCAACGTCGTGGACTGGCTGCTCTCTCCGAAGGGACTCTGCATGGTTCGCTCCGTGCCGCGGACGCACCACTCCTGTTCACGGCCGATGCCAACGGCCGTGCCCGCGAAATCGAGGGGTTGGAGGTCAGGAGCCGTCCCGACTCGGGACGGGGAGTCTCAGGCCCGGAATCGGTGTTCCGCCGGGTCTGGTGCACGTACCCTACGGGCTGGCCAAGGCGAACACAGGAGGCAGGCCATGGGGATCATTCGCGCCCACGCGGTGAGCGAATACGTGACGCTGATCAACCTCTTCACGGTCAACCCGAGGGACCAGCTCGGACTGACGCGGGTGCAGTTGGGGGACATGTACTGGTACGGCAAGCGCCAGCCCGGGGCCATCTCGGCCAACTTCCACCGGAGCCTCGATGGGGTGCGCTTCTTCAACCATGCCCAGTGGCGGAGCATGGAGGCGCTCGAGGCGGGCCGTCGGACTCCCGAGTTCCAGCAGCACCTCCACAACTACCGGTACTTCGAGATGTCCACGGACCCGCATGCCTACGAGGTGGTGATGACCACGCGCGGGCAGCCACTGGAGATCCGCTGGCCCAGCCCGGTGCTCGTCACGCTGCGGGTGGACACGGTGGAGCCCGCGCGCCAGGAGGCCCTGGTGGCGCTGCTCCGCGAGGAGCTCGAGTCCGAAGTCGCGGGGAGGGTGGGTGCGGCGCTGCACCGCAGCCTGGATGGGGAGCGGGTCGCGGTGTACTCGCAGTGGCGCGGCGAGGCGGAGCTGGAAGCAGCCCTGTCCACGGCGGGACAGCGCGCACTGCAGGAGCGCGCGGCCACGCTGGCGCGCGCCACGGACTTCCGGCGCTACGAGGTCTCCGGCACCAGCGAGGACTGAGCCGGATGCAGTGGGTCTCAGCGCGTGGCTTCGCGGAAGAGCCGCTCGGCCAGTGCACACACCGCCGGGGTGGCCGCCGCGTCGGGCGGCTCCACCTGGCGCTCCGGAAAGAGGTTGCGGTGATAGGGCGGCAGCCTCCGGAAGAGCTCCCGTCTCAGGACCTCCGGCGCCTCCTCCATCACCGCCCGCAGCCGCGCCGCGGCATCCGGCCGCACTCCGAACTCCACCGCCACCCGCGCCTGCCGCCTCGCCGAGGAGAGCGCGGTGAACCCGGCCAGGTGGTTCTTCGCCTCCCGCGCCTCCGGCTCCCTCAACCCCTCGAGCAGCACCCCCGCCCGCTCCCGCCCGAACACCAGCGCCACCAGGGCAATCCGCTCCACGAGCAGCGAGACCGGAAGCGAGCCCTTTACCGGCTCCGGATACGCCGGTCTCCTCGCTGGCTCCGGCGGTGGACTCCGAGGCACCCGGACCACCACCGTCTGCTCGGGCCCTGGCGTCCTGGCACCCGGGCGCTCGATGCGCGTCACATCCATGGCTCATCCCTCCCGGAAGCTCACGCCACCTTGCGTGCGGCCCCGGCCGTCACCACCGGACGCGTGGGAGCAGGTGGAGCCACGGGCTTCGCTTCCGCCATCGCGCGGTAGTGCCGCAGACGCAGCGTCATGAGGATCAACCCCACCGACAGCCCCGTGACCGCCAGCGACAACACCGCCAGCAGCACCCGCAGCCGCGTCAGCGGAGAAGCCCCGGGCGTGGGCGCCACCACCCGCGTGGACACCTCGTCCACCATGAGCGACACCGACTCGGGAGCGAGCCCCTCCACACCTCCCGCGAGCAGGGCGCGCAGCAGCTCCCGCGAGCCCTTGATCGTCTCCGCGTAGCCGGGCGCCACGCGCAGCATCGCCGAGGCCTTCGCGGGCACTGGCGGCTGTCCGGGCCTCGGCGGCGGGGGCACCACCAGGTGCACTCGCGCCAGGAGCACCCCCTCCACCGTCTGGAGCGTCTTCTCCAGCCCCTGCTCCATCACCCTCACCCGGCAGAGCTGCTCCTCCACCGGCGTCCGCACCAGCCCTCCTCCTCCGAAGACGTCACAGCCCTCGTCCGCCACGGGCCTCGGCAACCCCAGCTCCGCCAGAATCCGCACCGCGTCCGAGGACTGCTCCTCCGTCACCTCGATGGCCCACGTGGGCTTCTTGCCCGCCTCGGGCACCTTGCGCGCGTCGAGCCCCCGCTCGACGAGCACCGTCTGCAACTCGTTGGCCTGGCGCTCGTCCAGGCCGTGTTGAATGCGCTCCCTGCACCCCGTGGCGCACAGGAGCAGCAGCAAGAGACAGCGTCGCATGTCCATGGGAGTCCTCACACCTGCGTCTGCAGCACCTGCTTGACGCCACCCGTCGCCTTCTCGACGACCTTCCCCGCGAGATCGAGCTCCTGACTCGCGCGGTACACGTGGGCCTGGACGGCCAGCAGCTCGGCCGGAGAGAACGACTTGCCGGACTCGGCCAGCGCCAGGATGTTGTCCAGCCGCTTCTGCGCCTCCGTCACCCGGTCCAGCACCTGCACCGCCTGCTGGGACCTCGCCGCCTGCACCGAGTCCACCCGCACCCCGGCCCGCACCTCCGACGCCCCCCCCGCGGCCTTCCCCGCCCCCTCCACCTCGCACTTCCCTCGCGCCGCCTCCGTCTTCTCCGTGGACGTCTGCTGGGGGGTGCCCTCACTGGCGACCCGGGGCCCCGGCTGCTTCGCCGGGCCCTTCACCCCCTCCAGCACCTCGCCGAACCGCGCCTTCCCCGAGGGCTCCAGCGCGGGCGTCGCTCCCGCCCCGCCAATCGCCCCCACCTTGTCGATGGCCATGGCGCGCCCCTACCGGATGTTGTTGATGGCGGCCTTCGCCGAGTCGTGCCGCACCTTCATGATGTTGGAGATGGCGTTGTGCGCCCGGCTCTCCGCCTGCATCTCGTTCTGCAGGTTCATGTAGGCCAGGTTCATCTTCGCCCCCTCGGCCTGCATCTCCCGCTGCGCCGCCAGCAGATCCCACTGCTCGCCCTGCCCCGCCGTCCCCCCCACTCCTCCCGCTCCCGCCGCCGACACGCCCTGCACCGACGACGCCGTCGACGACACCACCGAGCTGACGCTCGCCACCGCCGCGCTCACCATCGGGTTCCCCGGCATCAGCGACGCCGCGATTCCCGCCCCCGCCTTCACCACCTCCTGCGCCGAGCGCGCGAACACCGTGCCGAAGTCGTTCCGCGGCGTCTGCCTCGCCACGGTGGGGGTGATGGACAGCGAGCCAATCCGATTGCCGTTCTCCACGTGAAGCCTCCTGCGCTTGGGTTGCGCCGGGGCTTCTTCAGCCCACGTGCCAGCCAACGAGCGCAGTCTTCCCGGGCACATGGCCGCTCCCCCACCCCGCCAACCCTCCACCGCGTGGAGCGCGCATCCGCGTGCGTGGACGGTCAGCGGGCGCGGCCGGGCCCCGGCCGAAAAGTTGCGACCCCCCCGGGCTGCTCCAGACTGTAGCTCCCTGTCGCACCCCGAGGAGGTTCCCCATGACGCCGTCCAACTCTCCCCTCCGACTCCAGGAGCGCTACCACCCGCGCGTGGACGCCAACTGGATGGTGAAGGTGCACCTGGGCGAGCGCACCGTGCTCGTCAAGGCGCGCGACCTGTCCATGGCGGGCCTGTTCCTCCACGGCCACCCCCCGGACTCCGTGAAGCAGCTGTCCCTCACCCTGCCGCTGCCCGGCATCGGGGACATCACCGCCACGTGCAACATCGTCCGCCGCGCGGCCCACGGCGTGGCGCTCGAGTTCGCCGACCTGGACTGGGATCACTTCCTGCTGCTGGCGCGCTACCTCCACCCGCGCCTGCCCTGAGCCGGGCCCGGCCTCACCCTTCCGGCCTCACACCACCCGGCGCAGCCGCTCCACCAGCGCCATCAGCTCCGCGCCCTTGAAGGGCTTCTGGATGTAGCCGTCCGCTCCCGCCATGGTGGCGCTCTCCATGTCCGACTTCTTGGACTTGGCGGTGAGCATGTAGACGGGCACCTTCGACGTCGACGGGTCGCTCTTGAGCATCCGGCACACCGAGATGCCGTCCAGCTGCGGCAGCACCACGTCCATCAGCACGAGCTGGAAGGGGCGGCTCTTGGCCAGCTTCAAGCCCTCGATGCCATTGGCCGCGCACACCACCTCCACGGCCCCGTCGCTCAGCATGGAACGCACGAGCTCCCGGATGACGGGCTCGTCCTCGACCAGGAGGATGTGGAAGGGATTCTGCAGGTTGGCACCCATGGGACTCACTCGTATGCGAGCGCCTCCACCACGTTCAGGGTGGCGGCACGACGCGCAGGATACAGCCCGGCCACGATGGCGCACAGGGTCGAGACGACCCCCATCACCCCAGCCAGCCGGGCGGGAAAAATATAGGGAAAGCTCCACCCCGTGGCCTGACCGCCTACCACATCGGTGATGAGAACCCCCATCCAAAGGCCCGCCAGCGCTCCGATGAGCCCACCTGACAGGCCGATGAAGGCCGCCTCCCCGACGAACAGCCGGACGATGTGGGACCGGGCCGCCCCCACCGCCCTCAACAGGCCAATCTCCCGGGTCCGGTCCAACACCGCCGCCAGCAACGTGTTGACCACCCCCAAGAGCGCCAGCAGCACCGCCACCACCTCCATCGCATAGGACACGGAGAAGGCCTCGTCGATGAGCGCCGTGGCCTCCTGACGCAGGTCCGCGTTGCTCAGCACGTAGAGCTGGTGGCGCTCGCCCCACCGCTCCGTGATGGTGCGGCGCAGCTCGTCCAGCCTCGAGCGGTCCGCGAGGTACAGCTCGAAGGTGTCCACCCGGTCATCCTGGAAATGCGCCTGGTACACCTCGCGCGCCAGGAAAACGACGCCCTGGTCCGAGGTGTAGTCCACCGCCACCGCCGCCACCGTGTAGGTGCGCGCGCCCGTGGGCGTGGACATCTCGAAGGTGTCCTCCACGTGCAGGTCCCGGCGCCGCGAGAGGTTCTCCGAGATGATGACCCGTCCGGCCAGCCGCTCCTCGCGCGTGGGCAGGCGGCCCTCCAGCAGCCGCGGCTTGCCGTGGCTCTCGTAGATCTCGGGAATCAGCGAGATGACGTAGGCGCGCAGCCCGAGCACGTCATGGGGCAGCACGCGCACCCGGTCGACTTCGGAGACGCCGGGCAGCGCCGCGAGCTCCTCGGCCAGCTCCGGGGCCATGGGCTGGTTGCGGCTGCCCGCGATGCGCGCCGCCGAGGTGAGGAAGAGGTCCGCCGGCACCGACTGATCCAACCACCGGTGCGCCGCGGAGCGGAAGGAGCCCACGAAGCCGGCGATGCACACCGCCATGGCCACGCCAATGGCCAGCGCCGACACCGGGACCGCCGTGCGCGCGGGCGCTCGCGCGAAGTTGTCCGCCGCCAGCCGGCCACTCACGCCCAGCAGGGCCTCGCCCGGGCGATGGTAGACGTGCCACAAGAGGCGCAGCACCCCCGGGGCCAGCAGCGTGGTCCCCATCAGCACCAGGAAGATGGAGATGTAGCCGCCTACGGGCAGGTTCTCCACGGGCGCGGGCAGCCACGTGGACGGGTAGACGAGCAGCAGGCACCCCACGCCGAGCACCGTGGGCAGGCGCGAGCCCCCCACTCCAGCCCCCTGGGCCGCGTCCCGGCGCAGCGCCTCCACCGGGAGCACGCTCGAGGCCTGCAGCGCCGGCCTCAGGGCCGCGAAGCCACTGCCCAGCACGCCGAGCGCCACGCCCAGGCCCAGCTCCCACGGGCCCACCGTCACGTCCCGCGCGTTCACCTGGATGTAGAGGCTGGAGATGGCCCCGGACACCCAGCCGATGGCGAGCCGGCCGACGAGTACGCCCAGCGGCAGCCCCAGCACCGTCCCCACCCCGCCCAGCACCACCGCCTCCAGCGTGAAGAGGGCCCGGATGCGCAGGCGCGTGGCCCCCAGCGCCCGCAGCGTTCCAATCTCCCTGCGCCGCTGCACCACGCTGATGGCGATGGTGTTGTAGACGAGGAACACCCCCACCAGCAGCGCCACCCCGGAGCCCAGGTTCAGCCCCATCTGGAAGCTGCGCACCATGGTCGCCACCGAGCCGCCCCGGCGCGACGGGCGCTCCACCTCGAAGCCTCCGCCCAGGGCCGAGCGCAGGCGCTCGCGCACCGCGTCCACGCCCACCGCCGCGTCCACCGCCACGTCGATGCGGTCCAACGTCCGCTCGCGCCCGAAGGCCGCCTGCGCCGACGCCACGTCCATCACGCCCACCGAGCCGCCAAAGGCCTTCACCGGCCCCGCTTCGCGGATGAGCGCGTGCACCACGAAGTCCTGCGGCCCGCTCCCGGTGATGAGCTGGAAGCCGTCCCCCACCTTCAGCCCCCGCTCGCGCGCGAAGCGCTCCGACACGAGCATCCGGTCCGTCGAGTTGAGGAACTCCAGGTCGTCCGACAGCCCGCCCAGGTCCCTGTCCACGCCCTCGTACGTGCGGAAGTGGCCGTCATCCAGCAGGTCCACGCCCATCACGTAGAGGCGCTCGCCCGGCGCGCCCTTCACCGGGACGATCACCGTCAGCGCCCCCGAGGCATGCGTGACACCGGGCACCGCCCGCACCCGCTCCAGCACGGACTCGTCGAAGCCCACCTGCGTGCCCGCCACCGTCAGGTCCGCCTTCCCCGCGATGGCATCCACCGTCGAGCGGAACGCATCCAGCACCGAGCCGTTGATGGACATCACCCCCACCATCGTCGCCACGCCCACGGCCACGCCCAGCACCGTGAGGCCAGTGCGCAGCGGTGCACCCAGGATGTGACGCAGGGAGACGAGCCGGAGCAGCGAGAGCATGTCCCGGCCACCTTACCCGCTCCGTGGGGGCCTGGGGTGCTCGGATGAAGGGCAGGCAGGCGCATCAAACCTGGCGCTTTGCTTCCTGCCCCAGGACGCGTGGGGTAGCGTCGGCGCGCACATCACCGGGGAGGGGCCAGTGAGAGTCGCTGAACAGCAAGGCTTCGCGGGCAACGAGCGTTTCGAGGTCAGACGGACCCTGGGCGTGGGTGGCTTCGGCATCGTGTGCGAGGCGCTCGATCGCCGCACCGGCTCCGTCGTGGCCCTCAAGACACTGCACAAGGCGTCGCCCGGCTCGCTCTACCGCTTCAAGCAGGAGTTCCGCCTCCTCACGGAGATCGTCCACCCGAACCTCGTCACCCTCTACGAGCTGTTCTCCGAGGGCTCCACCTGGTTCTTCACCATGGAGCTCATCGAGGGCCACGCCTTCCTCGACTCCCTGCGGCTGCGGCCCTCGGAGAAGGCGGAGCCCTCGACCCCACACGAGGACACCGTCACCAGCCCCCAGCGCCACCCGAAGCTGGACAGCGGCGCGAGCCACTCGTCACCGGACGAGGACACCGCCACCAGCCTCAACGCCACCACCGGCTCCCAGGCGCTCGTCCTCCCCGACGCGCCCACCCGCACCGTCGACGCCGGGCGCCTCCGCCCGGTGTTCCGCGAGCTCGTCACGGGCCTGCGCGCACTCCACGCCTCCGGGCTCGTCCACCGCGACCTCAAGCCCTCCAACGTCCGCGTCACGCCCCAGGGCCGCGTCGTCATCCTCGACTTCGGGCTCGCCAAGCCGCTGATGTACCCCTCGGCGTCGATGAGCTCCCCCGAGCCCCTCGCCGGCTCGCCGCCGTACATGGCCCCCGAGCAGTGGGACCTCCAGCCCACCACCGAGGCCACCGACTGGTACTCCGTGGGCGTGATGCTCTACGAGTGTCTCACCGGGCAGCGGCCCTTCACCGGCAACATGCACGAGATGCGGCAGGCCCAGCGGCACGGTGCCGCCCCCATCTCGCGCTTCGTGGTGGACCCGCCCGCCGACCTCGTCTCCCTCTGCGAGGACCTGCTCCGCGAGGACCCCGCCGCCCGCCCCTCCGGCGCCGAGGTCCTGCGCCGGCTCGGCGGCCAGGACGCCCCCGGGGCCCCCGCCCCCACCGCTCGCGAACTCCGTCTGGTGGGCCGCGAGAAGGAGCTGGCCTCGTTGCATGCCGCCGCCTCGCGCGGCGCCGCGGGCGAGACGGTGCTGGCCCGCGTCCACGGCCTGGCCGGTCTCGGCAAGAGCGCGCTGCTCGAGGCCTTCGCCCAGGAGCTGCGCCGCGAGGGACGTGCCCTCGTCGTCTCCGGCCGTTGCTACGAGCGCGAGTCCGTCCCGTACAAGGCGCTCGACAGCCTGATGGACTCGCTCAGCCGCGCCATCTCGCAGCTCCCCCGCGAGCAGGTGCACGGACTCTTCCCCGAGCACTTCCAGGCCCTCTCCCGCCTCTTCCCCGTCCTCCGGCTCAACGAGGACGCCCTGTCCCAGGAGCACGCGGAGCCCCTCCCGGAGGATCCCCTCCAGGCCCGTGCCCTCGCCGTGCGCGTGCTCAAGGAGTTGCTGCGGCGGATCTCCTCGCACAAGCCCCTGGTGCTGCTGCTGGATGACCTCCAGTGGGGGGACCTCGACAGCGCCCGCTTCCTCGCGGAGCTGTTGTCGCCTCCCTTCGCGCCGCCCCTGCTGCTCGTCCTCAGCTACCGGAGCGACGAGGCCGCGAACAGCCCCTGCCTGGAGGCGCTGCGCCAGCTGTTGGAGCCGCTGTCGTGGACCGTCCCGCCCGTGGAGGTGGCCCTGCCGCCCCTCTCGCCCGAGGACTCCGCGCGCCTCGCCCTGGAACGGCTCGGCGTGGAGGACCCCGCGGCGCGCGCCCAGGCCGAGCGCATCGCCCGGGAAGCCGGAGGCAGCCCGCTGCTGGCCGAGGAGTTCGTGCGCTACGTCACCTCGGACAGCGAGCGCGCCACTTCGGGAGAGCTGTCGCTCGGCCGCGTCGTCGACGCCCGCGTCCACCAGCTGCCCGAGGGCGCGCGCCAGCTCCTCGAGCTCCTCGCCGTGGCCGGTCATCCCCTGGAGCAGACGCTCGCGCTGGACGCGGCCCGGCCCTCCCAGGCCACGCTGTCGTCGCTCGCCCTGCTGCGCTCCGCCCACCTGCTCCGCACCCGCGCCACCCCCGGCGGTGTCGACCTGGAGGTGAGCCATGACCGCATCCGCGAGCGGCTCGTGGAGACCCTCCAGGCCCCCGCCATCCAGGGCCATCACCGCCGGCTCGCCGAGGTGCTCGAGGCCCAGCCCCAGCCGGATCCCGAGCGGCTCGCGCTGCACCTCCACGGGGCGGGCGAGCTCGTCCGCGCCTCCCTCCACGCCCTCAGCGCCGCCGAGCGCGCCCGCGAGGCACTCGCCTTCGCCCGGGCCGCCGAGCTGTATGGCTTCGCCCTCGAGTGGAGCCAGGGCACGCCGGTCTCCGGTCTGCCCCCGCGCCGCGAGCTGGAGCGCGCCCGGGCCGAGACCCTCGCGCTCGCCGGCCGCGGCACCGAAGCGGCGCCCCTCTTCCTCCGCCTCGCCGAGGACGCCCCTGCCCACGAGTGGCTGGACCTCCAGTGCCGCGCCATCGAGCACTACATGGTGGGTGGGCGCATCGACGACGGCACCGCGCTGCTCGGGCCCGTGCTCGAGCGGCTCGGCCTGAGCTACCCGCGCTCCACGGCCCGCGCGGTGCTGGAGGTCGTCTGGCTTCTGGCCCGGCTCAAGCTGCGCGGCATCGAGTTCACCGAGCGGCCCGAGTCCGAGGTGCCCCCCCTCCAGCTCCAGCGCATCGATCTGCTCTGGGCCCTGGCGCGGGCGTTGATCAACGTGGAGCCCACGCGCGGCCTGCTCTTCCAGCTCCGGAGCCTGCTGCTGGCGCTCGACGCGGGAGAGCCCCAGCGCGTGGCCCGTCCACTCATCGCCTTCGGCGGCACCTGGTTGTTCCAGGGCTCCCCGGGCGCGCTGGAGTCGGGCACCCGAGACCTCGAGCGCGGTGTGGCGCTGGCGCAGCGGCTGAACACACCCGAGCTGCTCGGCCTGGCGGACATCTTCCGCGGCGTCCGCTCACTCACCGTGGGCCAGTGGGCCGAGACGCTCGTCCAGGCGGAGGCCGGCCTGGAGCGGATGCGCGAGAGCCGCCGGGACACGCTCTGGGAGGGCGGCATGGCGCGCGCCATGGCGATGCTCGCCCTGGACCTCACACACCAGATGACGGCGCTGCGCGAGCACGGCGGCGATTGGTACCGCGTGGCCGTGGAGCAGGGCGACGCGTACTCCCAGATGACGGCGCTGCTCGGCACCGGCATGGGACTGCTCGCCACCGGAGACGCCGAGGGCACCTGCCAGCGCATGCGGGAGCTCGCCGCCTCCTGGCCCCGGACGGGCACCATCCAGCACATCTCCGTCTTCCTCGTGGAGGCCTGGGCCGACCTCTACCAGGGACAGCACGCGCGGGCGTGGCAGCGCATCACCCGGATGTGGCCCAAGGTGAAGTCCGCGCAGTTCCTCCGCGCCCTGGTGGGCCGGATGAGGATGTACACCGTGCGCGCATGCGGCGCGCTCGCGCACGCCGAGCACGACACGGGCGCCCGGGAGAAACTGCTCGCGAGCGCCGAGAAGGACGTGGAGTTCATCTCCCGTCAGGGGCGCAGTGACTGCGTTCCGATGGCCCACCTGCTCCGGGCCAGCATCGCCCGTCTCCGGGGGGACCCGGCGGGAGCGCGTTCGCACCTGACCTCGGCCCTCCAGGGCTTCGAGGCCACGGGCATGGCGGTCCACGCGGCCATCGCCCGCCACCACCTGGGAGGCCTCATCGGTGGAGACGAGGGCCGTGCCCTCATCGAGGCCGCCCACGCGGTGATGACCTCCCACGGCATCGCCGAGCCCGCGCGCTGGGCCTCCACCTTCGCCCCGGGCCACTCGGCCCCAGGAGTCCGATGAGCTGGATCTTCCCGCTGCCGCTGGCAGCGCTCGCCCTGTCCGCCACCCCGGCTCCGACGTCCGTGGATGGTGGCACGCCCATCCCCTACGCCACCCAGCCCGATCTCCAGAGCGCCCCCATGGGCCTCTACGAGACCGGGCTCGCCCTGGCCGACATCAACGGTGACGGCTACCCGGACCTCATCACCGCGAGCGGGAACGATCAGGGACTCCAACCACTGGCCGTCTACCTGAACACCCGGGAGAACGACTTCTTCGGCACGCTGCAACGGCCGGACTGGGTCTCCTCGGATTCGGACGCCCACATGAACCTCGCCGTGGGCGACATCAACGGCGATGGGTGGCTGGACGTCGCGGTGTCCACCCTCGGAAAGCCCTGGGGCAGCGGCGGCGTCAAGGTCTACTTCAACCAGCGCGGCACCCTGGAGAAGAGCCCCTCCTTCCGCTCGAAGGACACCTACAGCTCGTTCGCCTGCGCGCTGGGGGATGCGAACGGGGATGGCCGGTTGGACCTGGCCACCTCGGACATCATGCCCCTGCTCGGCGGCTCCGCGCGCATCTACTTCAACCAGGGCGGGACCCTCTCCCCGAAGCCCGGTTGGCGCTCGAAGCCCGGAGGTACCGGCGGCGGAGTCCTCTTCACCGACGTGCAGCAGGATGGGTTCCTGGACCTGGTGGTCGGCACGTCCCAGGTGATGGTGTTCCCCGGAAGCGCTGGCGCGGACGGTGGCATCTCCCTGCCCACCACGCCCGGGTGGAGCTCGCGCGAGGGAGACCTGGTGCCCTATGTCTCCGCGGGCCCCGTGGGCACACAGGACACGTGGACCCTCGTCGTCTCACGCAACAACGTGCAGGGCTTCATGAGCGGCGACGCCGGCACCCCGCCCCGCTACGAGGCCTATGTCCCCGCTCCCGATGCCGGCCAGCCCGTGTGGACGTCCACGCCCATCAACCTCGGCTCCGGCGTGAAGCTGGCGGACGTCAACGGCGATGGCATGACGGATCTGCTCGGAGGCTCCTGGGGCGGCGTGACACCCGAGAGCGGCTTCTTCCAGCTCTACCTGGGCCAGGGCTCCACCTTCGCGAGCCAGCCCGCGCTCACCTCGGCGCGCGGCACCCAAGGCATCATCCAGGCGCTCGACGCGGCGGACCTGCGGCAGCGCTTCACCTGCCCCGGCTCCTGGAGCACCACCCTCACGCGCTCGCAGGCCGTGGTGACGCTCCCGCTCCCCCTCGTCGGCGGCATCTCGCGGGTGATCCGCAACGGCAAGCCGGTGCCCCCCCGCGGCTACACCACCGTCCCCGGTGCACCGTGGATCTCCTTCGCCCGGCGGCTCGCGCCCGGGGACACGCTCCAGGTGACCTATACCCATCCCCTCTCGGTGGACGTGGTCATGGCCAACCAGGACTGCTCGCTCGGCGATTTCATCTACTCTTCCTATGCCACCGTCCCGGGCTGCGGGACCCCCTCCAAGGATTGAAGCCCATGCTGGTGAAGTTCATCCACGACCTCACGACCAACGAGAAGCTGCAGCGCGCGTTCGCGGAGAACCCGAAGAAGACCATGAAGCAGGCGGGCCTCTCGGCGAAGCACCAGAACCTCATCAAGAACAGGGATCCCCGGCAGGTCTCCCAGGCGCTGATGGACGAGCTGCGCACGAGCCCCTTCATCGGCTTCTGGTTCGTGCCGGCCATCAACCTCACGAGCATCAGCCCGGCGTCGGGCCGCCAGGGACAGACGCTCGAGGTCACGCTCACCGGGCAGTACTTCACGGACCCGATGACGGCCGACATCGAGAACAACACCCAGAAGGTGCCCATCACCCTCCAGGAGGTGACCGGGGCCGGCGAGGCGAAGAGCCAGGCCACGGGCACGCTCGCGCTCGCCGCGAACCTGCCCCCGGGCCCGTACACCGTCCGCGTCACCTCCAACCAGGATGCGACCTCCACGCTCAGCATGGGCTTCACGGTGAACGCGAGCAGCGGCAGCAAGCGCACCGCCACCGCGGCGAAGAAGAGCCCGGCCCGGAAGGCCTCCGGCGCGAAGACGGCCCCGGCCCGGAAGACGCGGGCGAAGACGCCGAAGAAGTAGGCCCACTGGACGGGAGGCGCGCCGTGGTTCCCTCGGTCCCGAAGACGTTCGCCTGGCTGGCACCGCGCGTTCCGGAGGTGCTCGTGCCCCGGCGGACGATGGCGCGCTTCGAGCCCCTCACGCACCGGCTCCCGTCGCTGCGGAACTTCTCCTTCGAGTGCCGGCTGGCCGCGGACGCCTCCCAGGTGGACTTCATCGGGACCCTCACACCCACCTGGGGCGGAGAAGAGCTGGCTCGCGAACGGGGTGCGGCCCCGCCCGGGCGCTCCGGCCCCCTCTGGGACGGCGTCCGCGCGTTCTGCGCCGCGTGGGCACCCGAGGGCAGCCCGCTTCACGCGGAGGTCCCCTGCATCTGGCTGGAGTTCGACCACGACCGGCCCGCGCCGCATGAGCCCCAGCCCTTCACCACGGTGTGCGTGCAGCCGGACTACGCCCACCGCCGCCTGACGCGAGGCGCGCTTCCCGAGGGTCATCCCATCCGCCGCACCGTGTGGCGCTCACTGGAGCTGCTCGGGCAGGGCCCGCTGGAGCCGGAGGTCCGCCGCACGCTCGAGCGCTGCTTCGACGAGATTCCCACCGGAGGCGCGCTGTCGCACGTCGCCCCCACCTACGTCCGGGGCACGCGCTCCATCCGGCTGGTGCTGACGATGCCCTCCCGGAAGGTGTGGGCCTACCTGTCCCGCCTCGGCTGGCCGGGCCGGCGCGCCGACGTGGAGCGCATGCTCAAGCCCTTCCAGAGCTCGAGCGAGGTGGAACTCTACCTCGACGTGGCGGACGGCCTCCAGCCCTCGGTGGGCCTCGGCATCGGGCTGCTGGAGCCAGACGAGCCGCGGATTCCCTTCCTCTTCGACCGCCTCGTCTCCTGGGGCCTCTGCACGCCGGAGAAGCGTGACGGGGTCGTGGCGTGGCTCGGTGAGGACGCACGGGTGCTCCTGCCCGGGCTGCGCATCCCGAGCCATCTCCTGCGCTGGGCGATGATCAAGCTCGTCCACCGCCCCGGGAGGCCGCTCGAGGCGAAGGCCTACCCCGAGTTCCACGTCCGCCCTGCCTGGTTCGACTGAACCACGGGCATGATGGGAGGCTCCCCACCCGGAGGCTCCCATGTCCGAGAAGAAGCCCGCGGCACCGAAGTCCCCGCTCTCCCGCGCCGCCGACCGCACCCTCGCCACCGAGCAGTCCCAGCAGCACCCGCTCAATCCGAACTCGGAGATCCGCGGCCACTCGCTGAGCGAGCTCGTGGGCATGCGCCGCACGGGTGTCCACCTGCTGCGCATCCCTCCCGGCAAGGAGTCCTTCGTCTTCCACTCGCACCAGCTGGAGGAGGAGTGGATGTACGTGCTGTCCGGCCGCGGCATCGCCGAGCTCGACGACACGCAGCACGAGGTGGGCCCGGGTGACTTCCTCGGCTTCGCCGCCCCGTCCGTCGGGCACCACCTGCGCAACCCCTTCTCCGAGGACCTCGTCTACCTCTCCGGCGGCGAGCGCCGGGAGATGGAGGTCGCCGACTTCCCGCGCCACAACAAGCGCATGATCCGTGTCGGCGGGACCCTCTCCTTCTGTCCGCTCGACCAGCTGGAGACGATCACCCTTCCCGAGAGCAAGGACCCACGGTGACAGCAGCAAGGAAGCTTCGGCGCTAGGGGAACGAAGGCGCCGCTCTGGTGCTCCTCCTCGGATGCGCTGAGCGCATCAGGACTTGATGCTCAGCTCCGAAGCCCGTCGGCGAAGGGCCGGCTGAACGTGGAGGGAGAGGCCGAACGTGCCTGCTTCAAAGCGGAAACCTGGTGCTCCACGAAGGCACGCGTCGGTACTTGGATGGCTCCCCGGCTGCGAAGTGCCAGTTCCAGGGCCAGGGCGTGGCGGCGACGCATGGGTGCACGGGTGAGCGCGTCCAACAGCGCTTGTGGCGTGAAGGGTTGTCCCGCGAGGTAGCGCTGCTGCGGGTCCAGGTTGGGGCGGACTTCCTGCCACCCTGCGGCCACGGCGGAGGCCTGGGGGAGCGGCAGCGCGTCCTCTGGCTTTGGCACGAGGTCGGCATCGAGGTCCTCCTGTTCCAGGGGAATGGACTCTTCTGACTCCTCGGGGCTGGCGGCGTACGGGCCCTCGATGCGCAGTCCGGTGATGGCACTGAAGGCCTCACCCGCAAGTGCTGCGACAGGCTTTTTCCACATCAACTCCAGGCAGGCGTCGGCGGCGGCCACGCGGCCGGTGAAGCCCAGCGCCCACAGGACATCCGCCTGAAGCACCTCGTCGGAGAGCAGCTCTAGCAGCAACTTCGCGTCCCGCTCATCGCCGCCCAGGCCCAGCAGCAGCAGCGGGAGCCGGACAGCGGGGGCTCGCGATTCGACCGCGGCCCGGCAGGCGGCCCAGGCGCTGCGGTGGCCGCCCATCAGCCCCGCCATGATGGCGGCGTCACGCAGCAGGGGTTCTCCCGAGCCGAGTGCGCGCTGGAGTACGCCCGGTTCCAGTGGCAGACGCATCCTGCTGATGGCGCGCAGGGCAGCGGCGGCCACTTGGGGCTCCGGGTGCGAGAGGAAGGGCATGCACAGCGGCGCCGTGGCCAGTCCGTGCGCACCCAGCGTGTCCAGGCCACGAACAACGCGTGAGGGGTGATCGGCAAGAGTGCAGCCGGGCAACCAAGCAGAGCCACCACCGCGCCACCGCCTGGGCCACCACCGCGCCCCGATACCGCCCGATGCCCCAGGACAGACCCGGTAATGACGGGCCATGCCGAACCGTCGTGCGTGAGTGGTCAACAGGTCCGCGCCTTGCCGAGTCCTGCAAGGGCACATGCCGCGCACGAGCGGCCTGGTTAACCCACACATGTAGGGAACATTTCTGTACTGATTTCCCTGACTCGGGCCTGATCGCGCAATCCGTGCAAAATTAGTTTCCGACTTGTTTGGAGCGGTCGCGAGCTTTGGAGGGGTCCACCTGCCGCCCCGGTCCCACCGGGAGAGCCGCATCCTTGCGGTCATGGTACGCTCCCCCATCTACGAGGTGAGGTAGCGCGTGGGACTGACACTCAGCCACCCGGACATCGGCGAGATGATCGGAGATTACAAGGTCGTGGGGTTCTTGGGCGCGGGGGGCCTCGGCATCGTCTACAAGGTCGAGCGCGGGGGCTGCTTCTTCGCGTTGAAGCTCCTTCTAATCCCCAAGCTGGACGGGCGGGGCAAGCGGGAGATCGGCATTCTCATTCACCTGGAGAACCCCGGCGTCGTCCGCTACGTGGGTTCGGATTTCTGGCCGGACCCGGTTATCGGCCATCCCTATATCGTGATGGAATACGTGCCGGGGGACACGCTTTGGACGTTTGCCTACAAGCGAAACCCGTCGGCTCGGAAGGCGACGCGCATCATCCTGGACGCGGCATTGACGCTCGGGGAGGTACACGCGGCGGGTGTGTTTCATCGCGATGTGAAGCCGGAGAACATCGTCATTCGGGAAGGGAACGAGCGCCCGATCCTGATTGATTTCGGGATTGGTTCTCTGGCCAGTGCCCCGACTGTCACCGGCTCGCAGCTCCCGCCCGGGACAGAGGAATTCCGCTCTCCCGAGCAGATACGCTTTCAGCGCGCCAACCCGGACGGCACGGGTCAATACGAGTACGGGCCCACCGATGAGATGTGGGCATTGGGCGTGACTTATTACTGGCTGCTGACGGATGCGCTGCCCTTTGGCGAGCGCACGGATGAAGGGGGCCTGGACGGGCTGCGCGAGCGTATCTTGACTCAGCGGCCCGACGCGCCGCACGTCGTCAACCCCCGCGTGCCGCTGGCCGCCTCGCTGCTGTGCATGAAGATGCTCGCGGAGCGGCCAGAGGACCGCTTCCCGTTGGTTGCGACACTGTGCGCGGCTCTGAATGAGTCCCTGTCCAACGCGGAGAACGACGCGACCTGGGAGCCGCCGCTCGTAAATCCGCTTGATCCGCAGACGACAACGACGCTCGATGACCCGGCAAAGCAGGAGCCGAACGAACAGCGGCGCATGTTTCTAAAGCTGGTGAAGCGGCGCCCCCGGCGCGGGCAGCCCTCGCGGAACGCGGCACCCGTGCTCTTCGTGCCTGCTGCGGTAGCAGGCCCTCGGCCCCTGGCCGCAGCCGCGAACCAGGACAAGCTCCCCATGGTGGAAGCGCCGCGCGTGGACCCGGCCCCAGTGGAGCACGAGCCGCCCGTAATGAGCGCCCCGGTGCCGCCAGCACGCGAACTCGAGCCTGCCGCAGGTCCACCCCCTCAACGCGCAGCGTGGCGTCTCGGGGTCATTGGGGCCGTGCTGACGGTGGCCGTCGTTACCCTGTTGGTGGGCGCGAACCTGGGGGGACCTGGCCCTACGGGACGCACCAGCGAGACCCGACCCGAGTTGCCGCTACCGTCCACGTCCCCGGGCCCTCACGCTACCGACGCAGGCGTGTGCGGTCGTGAAGTGGCGCCCGATGCAAAGGCGCTGGAATCTCTCGCCGGAGGAGACGCGACACCCGTTGGGGCTCAACTTCCCGCGTCTACCGCTAACGCCATGCTTCGCACGTCCGCTCAGACGCCCAAGAACGAAACGCCGAAAACGCAGACGCAAGGTGCGGGGTTCCGCTTGCCGGTGAAGCCCGCAGCCGTGGCGGTCTGTGCGCTGCTCGACGGGGGATGCACCGCGCCCGCCTCCCAGGTGCGCACCGTGCCCCCCGAGATTACCTGCCCCCAGGGTTGGCGGGAGACCCACGAACGGTTCAACGTCACTGGCCGCGACGAGACCGCCACGGTCAAAGGGTACAAGGGAGAAGCCGGAGAGGCGGCCAGGGTGAAGGATGGCCCCGCTACCCTCCAAACCGGCATCTATGGTGCCGTGGGCAATCTACCTGCCGGGACCCTGCTACTTGGACAGTGGAAGCTCGGAGACAACCGCCTTTTCGGCACCTTCACCGAGGCGAAGATTCCAGGCGTGGGGACTTTCCCTGTGTGTTTCGTTGCTGGCATTAGAGGCGGTGGCCTCGGCTTTCAAGGCGCGTCCTTTGGGGACGAGCACGGCAAGGAATTTCTTTGCCCCCCCGGCTTGGGCGTCTGCCTCACTCCCGGAAGCACGCCCGGCAACGCCAAGACACCCACGCGCGTTCTTCTCGAAGTGCCTGTCGGGCAGCCCTGATTATTACCTTGCCCTTTGGAGGTTGAGTTTCCGTGCTGCCCCCCTCTCCCGGTGCCGTCCTGCTGGCCGCCCTGCTCGCTGGTGCTGCGCAAGCCTCAGAACCGCCCCCCGTCCCCCGCTGCGCAGCGACGGCGCGTTTTGACTTGGCCGCAGGCTCCCCGGAGGTGGCTCCCGACGTGTGCGCGAGCGCGGACGAGACGACGACCTTCGTCTTTGACTCCCGCGTCGCTGTGGGGGCGGTGGAGTTTCAGCCCGTGGGACGCCTCGCGGATTGGGCACTCGGGCAGGAGGGGCTGAGCCTCCACGTCATGCCCAAGGGGGATTATCTGCCAGGGGAGCGGGTAAAGGTGACGGTGCGCTTCGCGGATGGCGCGGCACCGGCGAGCGCGAGCTTCTGGCTCGTGGGCCATGCGGCAAAGGGGACGCGCCGGGTGTATGTGTTCCGGCAGCCGCGCCCGCCCGACGTGTGCGAGAAAGAGCGTGACGAAGCACAGGCCGAAACGCACCAGTGCCAGGAGGACAAGGCGCGGCTTCTGGCCGAGCGTGAGGAGCCGGGCGGGCTCCTGGGTGCCGCATGGCTGGAGGGTGCTGGGGTCGTGGCGTCCAAGAAGCTTGACTTCCTGACGGTGCCGCCAGCCAACGCGCTCATACTGAAGGGGGCCTGGAGCTACAGCTACACGCCCACGGGCGAGAGCCGCCCGGCAAGCGTAGCTGTACGGCTGGGCCTACTTAACCCCGGTGCTGAACCCTGGACGCTGGCGGGGGCGGCACTGGTGGACAAGGCGGGGGAAGAGGTGGAGCTTACGCGGTGGCAAGAGGCACCCATCCCCGCGAATGGTGCCGGTGCCGTCGTGGTGGGTTTGAAGGGGGAGCGCGCGCAGCTCGGCTGCCCCTGCACCCTCAAGCTCTGGGAAGCACAGGGGCCGCGCACCTTCACCCTCGGGAACGTCACCTTCCCGGTGAGCCAGCAGGCGGGGCCCTGAGCACGGCCAGCGCGAGCCGTGCCGAGTCTCAAGGGGCTGCGCGCCCGCCAATCTCCGGAAAGCGCTCGTAGGCCCGTTTGAGCGCGTCCAGGTGGGCGGGGTTGTCCAGGTCGAGCGGCGCATCGGTGAGCTGCACGACCCACCCGCCCGTCGCGGTGCGCCGTGCGCGTGACAGCAGCTCCGCGTCGCGGGCCGGGTCCGGAAAGCCGATGGCTTCTGCGGCAGCGGCGGACCAGTAATTCACCCACCCGAGGCAGTGCGGAATCTCAGACGAGCGCATGTGCTCTGCGATCTTGAGCGCTGGTAGTCCCCGTGGCGGGCTCCCCGGCTTACGAACCGGATCTCTGGTCTGCTGCGAAATCTCAACAGCCGCGTCGGAAGGCGTTGCGAGCCCCCAGAAAGCACGAGCACCTTCCCCGATGGCCGCTAGCACATCCATCGCCGCTGCAATGCCTGCCACGTCCAGATGTAGCGAACCATGGATTTCAAAGTGCGGCGGGCTCCTTGCGGCAAGCCCGTTCGGGTTCTCCCACGCGGTCAGCGTCACCGGGCGGCTTTTGTCATCGTTGCAAAGGAACGGAAACCCACCGTCGATCTTGTTAGCCGTGACCCACTCATCGCGATGGGGCAGCGCAATGAACTCCTCTTTTTCAGAGAGCGTCCAACCCAGCCGCAAACCGGGAAGCGCGCCCTCCATTCCATGAATGATAGCGAGAGGCCGCCTATCTTCGCCCACGAGAGCAGGTGCATAAACGATGATGCCAAGTTCATCCGAGAAAACCGCCATGTCAGCACCAGTCCATGATTTCAATGTTGAGGTTTCGATCCAATTTCTCAAGCGCGGCTTTATGCGCGGCGCTTTTCACACCAACGACAAAGTTATACCCACAGGCCTCTGCGAGTCTTTTCTCCCGTTGTAGTTCCGGCAGTTTCATCCGGGCAAAAAACTTCTGGGAGTGTGGTGAGTGCTTGTCGAAATTATCCGTCTTGACGTCCCACAGAGTGAGCGTGGCCAATTGCAGCCCGTCGTAATCCTTCCCGTTGACGCGCACATCCCAGCCGGGGAAGCTGTTGTTTGGAATTTTGTCGGCGCATTCGTTGTGCGGGTCATGACCGCCACGGTGATTCACCGGTCGAGGCTCGCACTCCGGGCGGCGGTTTCGCTCCGTGACTTCGGGTGGCAACGGGGGCGGCCAGTCCTGCCCTGCTGGCTCCGGCTTGGGCCTTTTTTTCGGCGAGGGCTTCGGCGGGGCGGGCTTCGTTACAGGCACGGGCTTCACTTCTGGCACGGGGCGCGTTTCAGGCACGGGCCGCGTCTCGGGCAACGTAGGCGGCGGCCGAACCTGGGGACGGCCCCTCTTTTCGTAAGCCTCCAACGCCTCTGAGATTGCGAAGCCCACCACCACCACGCCCGCGACGATCACCGCTCCCACGACGATCTCCGGTGCCGCCAGGACACAAACCCCGACCCCCAGGGCAGCGGCACCGGCAGAGGCCACCGCGCATCGTCCTGTGAGGTCGTGAAACTCAACCCGGTCATGGTCGAGGGCATAGAAGCACCTCTCTGCCAGCTCGGGCCAGGGCTCGGAAGCTTCGCGGACGGCGCAACGCCCCCCATCCGTCCAGGGCAGCTTCGCCGCGCGCTGGAGGTTGGCGAGCCTCGGGTCGCGGGCCGCTGGCTCTCTTGGGCTTGGGGGGGTCGTCGTACAGGCTGAGAGAAAGAGCAGAAGTGCAAAGCACGCTCGGAGACGCATGGCCGGATCGTGGTTCAGAGCACGGCGCCTGCTTGTGTCTGAGCACGAAATGACTGAGCCGCCTCAACGACTTTCTCGGCGACACCGGCTGCTATCACGGCATCACTATAGGAAAGCTCGGCAGTCTCCTGTCGCTCTACATTAGGATGAACCAAGTTGCGCTCGATTCGTGACAGAGTTGCAGCGGTAACATTGGTCGCATCCAATATGTTCAGTCCATTAGGACCGCACATGGCTATCATGTCGACAAGTTCCCACTCATTTGGCAATTTAAGTGACTTTCTTCCATTTTCGATTTTCCCAGCCAGGCTCTTGCTGGCCTTCTTTACGTCGATTGCCTCAAGGCGTTTTTGCTCCGTTTCCAACAGGTCGACGAGGATTGCTTCGACTACACAGCCGGCGAAGACAAGAGCAACCTTGGGCGTGCGAAGACGTAGTGCTTCCTGAAGGGTTGCGTAATCGCGCTCGGCAATTCGGCGAAGCTTTGTGTCGTGAATGAAAGACAGTTGGCGGACAGGGCCAGTTTGTGGGCCACGCCATGCTTCTCGCGCAATGCTAGCGGCGTTGAATAGAGGCGCAGCTTTGAGCGACTGGAAGACCGTTCCGGTATTTCTCCATTCCGCCAAGAATCCCCGTGCGCCCTCGATTGCTGCTATCCACTCCGCCAAGCGAGGAGCCAATGCCCCCGGCGACAAGTGCGGCTCAAGCTCGTCGCAAATGCGAATGAAGGCGGCAAGTGATGCGTAATGTCTGTGCGCCATCAGTTCGCCATCAGCGTCCCAGTCCTTCATCACAGCATCTAGTCCATCAGGCGTCACGTGCATGCATCCCTCAAGAATCAAGAACACCCGGCAACTGCGCTCCTGACGATTACCACCACTTCGTCTCTGCTGCATTCTGCTTGAGACCGCGTATCGACTCGGTACGTGCTTGATGCCGAAAATTCTTGCTGCGGGGGGGCAGTTCCCTCGGGCGGTAGCCATGACGCGTGTGGCCACAGGGCTGCCAGCATGTGCCCCCAGTGTGCCCCGCCAGCGGGGAAAGGGGTGGAACGCGAGGGAACGGGGTGGGACGGGGCGGGATGACGAACCCGAGGAGAATCAAGGCGATAGCGGGTAACAGCGCGTCCTGCTTAGGGTTTTCCATCGCCTTGTTCACGGGTTCGATTCCCGCCGCCTCCACTCCGTATCTCCCGGAAAGGACGCAGCTTTCCGGGGGGCTGTAGCAAGGGATGTCGCAAAGTCCCGGGCGCCATCGAGCGAGCCGGGGTTTTCTCCTGACGCCGCCAGCGCCAGCCAGGCGGGCTGGCCGCGCGCATGGCCCCTGTCTTTCCTATGCTCCCGAGACCGCATCGCCGAGCCGGGTGACCCAGTCGCCCTGGTACGGCTCGGTCATTGGCACCTGGGCCAGGGGTGGGCAGTAGCGGTAGCGCTCGTTGGGCACGTCGAGCCCGCGCCGGCGCGCGAGCCGGAGCAGGGCGAGTCCCTCGAACCACAGGTGCCGATGCGCGCCGAAGTGGTCCTCGCGCTGGGTGAAGCCGCGCGCCAGCTTCTCGGTGCGGGCCTCGTGGCTGGCCAGGGCCTCGGAGAACGCGGAGAGGAAGGTGGGAGTGTCCCCGTCCACCAGCGCCTGTGCGAGCGCGGACCAGCACTCCTCCTTGGAGGCGCGCGTCAGCTCCTGAGTAAGCCTCCGGTCCAGCCCATGGTGTCGGCCACCAAGAAGAGTGGCACGGTGGCCGCGTGATGGATGGCGCGTCGACAAGCCTATCGCTGCTGAGCCTGCTGCTGGGCCCACGACTCGGGGAGGA
>NZ_DBNGVP010000077.1:0-6189 GCF_057119385.1 Archangium sp.
GCGGGCCGCCACTCTCCCGGGTGGCGGCTCGTCGCCTTCCCATCACCCGCCGTGGCGCACCACCACCGGCGTGATGCCCATCACCCAGCTCGCTCACGCGCCCATCAACCAGCTTGCGCGTCAACACTCTGCCATGGCGCGAACCAATTCCTCCGCTTCCTGGTGGCTGTTGCCATAGCCGAAGAACTGGCTGCGCTCTCGGTCTCGGAGACGGCGCATCAACCAACACTCATTCGCCCCCCAAGGGACGCCGCTCAGAGGCGGGAACGGAGGCACCTCCGCGAAGTGCACGCCGAGATCCACCGTGAAGCTGCCACCAAACCTCGCGGCATTGAAGGAGATGATGTGCACCTGCTCACCGCGGCGGGTGTAGGTCCTGCGGCTGGCCTCGAACCCTCGTGGCACGACAAGGGCTTTCATCATCCTGTCACGAACACGCGCGAACTGGGCAGCGGTCAACATGTATCAGTAGCCTTGTGCTTGGTGAGAACGTGGGTGAGCCATCCCATGGCGCTGCGTCAGGAGACGATGAAGTCGCACTTCGCGATGGCGGCCTTGAAGGCCTCTTCCGCGGTGCCCGACTTCTTCGCCTCGACGGGAGCGTAGAAGCTCAGGGCCATCGTGGAGCGCGGGTGCTTGTAGAGGTTCTCCGGGCTCTGGTCCAACAAGGAGAGCAGCGAACTGCCAAATCGTTCCGGCCAGGCGAGGTCGCGGAGCTCGGCAATGTGACGGATGGGGTCCAGAATGGTGAAGCCGGGCCATTTGGGAAACCGGAGGGAGCGGGGGTCATTTCCGTGGAAGCGGCAGTGATCCAGACGCGCCTCGGAGAAGTCGCAGTCCTCGATGGAGCCCAACTGGTACTCCGGCTCCTTGCCGTACTCGGGCCAGTGCCCGAAGTCACACCCCGACAGCCGCCCCTTGAACCAGCACCCCTTGAGGGCAGCTCTTATCCAGTCCTGGTGGTTGATCAACTCCTGTTTCACCTCGAAGGTGCAGTTGATGAACCGTGCGCCGAGGATGCGCAGGCGTCTGGCGGGCAGTTTCAGGACAACAGTGCAGTTGCGCAGCGTCAGGTTGGGTCCAAGGAAGTAGAGCGAATCCTTGTCTGTCAATTCCAACCGCTCGTTTTCAGACGTCTTGTCCTCAATGAGAACGTTGGTGAGCCACCCCATGGCCGCCCCTTCAGAAGGTGAGCATCCGGAAGAAATCACCCGCCATGCGTCGGCCATGGTGCGCGAGGTTCGACGCCGTTGCGGAGAGCACGTGGTCGTGTCAGTAGACGATGCAGTCGAACTGCTCGATTACTGCCTTGAGCTCCTCCGGTGTACACCCGCTCCTCTTCGCGAAGTCCGGAGCAAACCACGTCAGTGCGGTTGTGGAGGGCGGGTAGCTGGCGAGGTCCTCGATCACAACGGGGCCGATGTTTCCAGGCCACTGCACGGTGGAGAGCTCACGGCTCTTACCGACGGGGTCCAGGAAGGTGAAACAAGGCCACTTGGGAAACCGAAGGGTCCGGGGGTCACCGTGGAAGCGACAGCCGTCCAGACGCGCCTCGGAGAAGTCGCAGTCCTCGATGGAGCCCAGCTGGTACTCGGGCTCCTTGCCGTACCCGGGCCAGTGCCCGAAGTCACACCCCGACAGCCGCCCCTTGAACCGGCACCCCTTGAGTGAGGCTCGTATCCACTGCTGATGGTTCTTCAACTCCTGCTTCACCTCGAAGATGCAGTCGGTGAAGCGCACGTCGCGAATGAACAGGTTGCTGGCAGCCACTTTCAGTACCAGCGTGCAGTTCTTCAGCGTCAAATTGCGGCCCAGGAAGTAGAGGGTACCTTTGTCTGTCAGCTCCAGCCGCTCGTGTTCCAACTGCTTGTTCTCGTAGAAAACCTTCTTGGCAATCATCCGCCGCCCTTTCAGAAGGTGAGCATCCGGAAGAACTCGCTCGCCATGCGCCGACCATGGTGCGCGAGGTTCGACGCCGTTGCGGAGAGGCTCGTGGCCAGGTCAGTAGACGATGCAGTCGAACTGCTCGATGACGGCCCTGAGCGCCTCTGGGGTGGTCTCCATCCGTTTCGCAATGGAGGGAGCGTGATACACCAGCGCTCTCGTGCCCGGCGGATCCTTGTAGATGCCATTCACGACGATATCCCCAAAGTTGCCCGGCCATCTGGCATTGAGCAACTCGGACACTTTTTGGATGGGCTCCAGGAAGGTGAAGCAGGGCCATTTGGGCAACCGGAGGGAGCGTGGGTCACATCCCATGAAGCGGCAGGCATCCAGACGAGCCTCGGAGAAGTCGCAGTCCTCGATGGAGCCCAGCTGGTACTCCGGCTCCTTGCCGTACTCGGGCCAGTGCCCGAAGTCACACCCCGACAGCCGCCCCTTGAACCGGCAGCCCTTGAGTGAGGCACGTATCCACTGCTGATGGTTCTTCAGTTCCTGCTTCACCTCGAAGATGCAGTCGGTGAAGCGCACGTCACGAATGAACAGGTTGCTGGCAGCCACTTTCAGTACCAGCGTGCAGTTCTTCAGCGTCAAATTGCGGCCCAGGAAGTAGAGGGTACCTTTGTCCGTCAGCTCCAGCCGCTCGTGTTCCAACTGGTTGTTCTCGTAGAAAACCTTCTTGGCAATCATCCGCCGCCCTTTCAGAAGGTGAGCATCCGGAAGAACTCGCCCGCCATGCGCCGGCCATGGTGCGAGAGGTTCGACGCCGTCCCCGAGAGAATCTCATACCGGCGGCCTGTGGCATGGTCAATCACGTCGACGCCCTTGCTCAGGCTGAAGTCATAGAGATGTCCAAGCTGGTCTTTCACCGTATTTTGCACGAAGCGGCCCCGGGCCTCGCGCTCCAGCAGGTGCGCCAGCCAGTACCTGCCCTTCTTGAGGGCATCGTCGATGGCTTCTTGCTCGGCGCGGGAGAGCCTGTGCTTCCCCCATTGCTGGGCGGCCTCTGTGACGGCCTTCTGAAGCCTGTCCCCCACCTCGTCTTCGACCGGGATGTCGTGGAGGGACCTGCCACGAGGCAAGTGCCACCGCTGCCCGTTGGGCAGAATGACCTGCAGATTGCCGCCCCGGTGACGGATGGCGACAATGCCCGAGGAGCCGCCCCCGGAGGACGTACCGCCACCCCGCCCCTTCTTGAGCATCACCACCGCCAGGGGGCCATGTGGCGTGGCCGCCACCGTCTCCACCGCCGCCACCGCCCGCGCCAGCGCACCCTCCTCGGCCGCCAGGACTTCCACCCGCCCCAGCACCGCCGCGCCCCCCTGCGCCCGCCACTGCGCGCTCGCCAGGCCGTAACCCGGTAGTGCCCGCACCCGCGCCGCCACCTCCCCCACCGTGCGCCCCGTCAACGCGCCCACCGCCAGCAGCATCGCCCGCGCCGCGTCCGTGCCCAGCACCCGGGCGAAGCCCTCGCCCGCCTCGCGCAACTCCTCGAAGGTGGTGGCCTCGTGCGCCCGCGTGGCCATGGCCGCCCAGCCGTCCATCAGCCCCCAGAGCGTGTCCACGCCCAGCCACGCCACCAGCACCACGGACAGCCCGGCGGCCAACAGCTTGGTGGTCGGCTCGGGCACCAGCCAGAGGGCCAGGTACGCCCCGAGCGTCCACATGCACGAGGCCACCAGCACCTGCGGGTCCAACTCCCGCCCCAACGCCGCCTTCGTCTCCTCCAGTACCGAGCCGAATGCCAGGGCCAGCGCCAGCGTGCGCCGGTCGTCCGTCTTGAGGTAGGGCCCGTCGTCCAGCAGGCGCAGGCAGTCGCCCCCGCCTCGCCCCCACGTGCACCACAGCAGGTAGCGCTCGCGCAGGGCCTCGTCCGCCACGGGCTTCAGCCGGCTGTCCGCGTCCTCGGGCACCAGGGTGAGCACCTGGCCCTTGTCCACCTCGGCCACCCACGTCCCACTCATCTGCTCCCACTCCGGGTGCTGCTCCACCTGGCCCTTGAGCCACTCGCGTGCGGCCTCGCGCGGGCTCTTGCCCTCGTGCTGCACCTGGTGGGCAATGTGCCGCAATGCGCGCTGGAAGTCCTCCCGGCTCACCGGCACCGGCCGCGTGGTGCCACGGCCCGGCTCCACCACCGCCACCTCGTACACCACCGCCCCCGTGAGGCCGGCATCCGAGGCCGGGGTGCTTTCCTCCACGGGAGCCGGTGGCGGGGTGAGCGACAGTGCAGGTCCCCGGCCCGCGAACATTCCGCCGGGAGGATGGCCCTTGGCACATGCCGAGAGCAACAGCACGAGCACCACCCACCAGCGGCGCGGCGGCAGACCTGTCGGGTGGGAATGCTTCAGATGGGGCGACATACCGCACCACTCCTTCCAGCCGGGCGGGCTGGTGCCAGGGGTTTCCGCGAGTACACGGAAACACGGGTACGGCGGTCAAGCCGACAGGTAGGGAGCGCGGTGGAGGATGCACTGGGTTGGCAGCGGGCACGAGCGCTACGGGAAGGTGATGTTCCCCAAGGTGACGGTGCGCTGCTGCTCGGCGTCCCAGAGCGTGAGGGTGTACGTGCCCCGCGCCTCCACCTCCGACGCCAACACCTCCACCACCACGCGGTGCCCGGGCTGCTGCTCCTCGGCTACTGCATCAGCCGGAGGAATGGGCTCTGGTTGCCAGAGGGGCAATGGCTTCAACACCTCGCCCTTGGGGCCGCGCAGCACCGCGCCCGCCGCCGTCCAGGGCCGCGTGCCGGGATTCCTCAGCCACACCTCCACCGCCACCCGGCCCTCGGCGCGGTAGCTACGGGCCTGGCTCATGACGAGGGCGCTGCCCTTGGCCTCGGTGACGCTGTCCGTCAGGTTCTTGAAGCCAATACGCCCTTCGACCAGCAACCCCGAGGCCAGCACGCCCCGGAGTCCCTCGGGGGCGCCGCGCTCTTCACGCAACTGGCGCACCTCCTGCTGGCACTGCTGGGCCTCGGCCCGGGCCGCCTTCTCGCCCTCCTGGATGGAGGCCACCGGGCGGGGCTCGCGAAACACCTTCACCTGGGACAAGCCCAGCGCGGGGTGGGCCAGCAGGAGGAAGCGAGCACACGCAGGGGCCGCGTCATCCGCGAAGCACACCTCCACTTGGAAGCGCTCCCCGGCCTTCAGCTTCTCCGGGGGCGTCAGGGTGACGCCGCGCTGGCCCACCGACACGTCCACGAAGCGCTCCCGCTCCTCCATTCGCACGGACCCTGGGCGAAGCGGTGTGTCGAAGCGCAACGTGAGGGGCACGTCCGGGCTGATGCACACCACGGGCGGTGTCTCGGGGGGCTCGGCCTTCAGCACGAGCTGCGGGCTCGCCGTTTCACACGCGTCCGGCGGGGACGGCTCGGCGGCCTGGGAGGAGGGAGCGAGGAGGGCCAGCGAGAGCAGGCCCACGGGAGACGCGAGGAGCACGGGAGTCAACCTCCAGGGGAAGGCGGGGCGGGGTGACGGGAGGCGTTGGCCTCTACCACACCTCCCATTCCCTGTGCTGCCCCCGCCGGTCTTACTCGAAGCGCTCCACCGCCCGGACATGTTGCGTGGTGATGACCACGGCGGAGTCGGTGGGGCCGCCGACGTCATCCCGGTAAGCACCCAGCGTTCCATCGCGGTGCGAGACCAGCTCCAGGCACACCGGGAACGTCGTTCCATCCCGCCGCATGGCCTGGGTGAAGCGGCCGTACACGCGCTCCGGCCCGAGGTAGAGCCGCCCGGTGAGCGTGGCATTGTTCAGCCCCTTGAAGTCAAAGACCCGCATGGGCGTGGACTCGCGCACGGTTTTGAGGATGCGGCCCTCGCGTTTGTCGGGGTCGCCGAAATCCGCGACGCCCACCTTCCCGACGGGGATGCCCAGCTCCTTCATTGTCTTCACCGCGCCCGGAGGGCAGTCGGCGGGCCGGGGCGGGGGGCGCACCACCTGGGGCGTGCTCGAGCAGCCGGTGAGCAACACGGTGCAGAAGCCCACCACGCACATCTCCTGGCGGCCCGGCACACAGTGCAACGCCTTGCGCTGCGGCCGGGCGGCGGGCTTCTCGTCGGGCTTCGGGCGGGTGTCGTTCTCGCGGAGCATGGAAGTGAGCGCGGGGGAAGGGGCCGGGAATGCAGCCGCGCTCCTTTCAGCTTCGGACGGCTCGCCCGGCTCCGCCACTTCGCGGACGAGCGCGGCGTGCAGCGTGGGATGGCTCGTCCACCACCTGGCAGGTGCTGGCACCCCCGGAGCGGCCGG